>DASXTT010000025.1:0-6422 GCA_036505255.1 Planctomycetota bacterium
CCCTGCCATCGCGTGGTGAACAAGAGCGGCGAGCTTGGGGGATATGGAGGGGGACTGTGGAGAAAGAAGCTTCTACTTCATCTTGAGCAGACGGGGGAGCCTCTGGCCTGGGGGGATGCTCCCGGCGGCCTGCTCCCGGCTTCCGGCCGGAAGCGGGAAGCCGGTGGCAGGGAGCGGATCTAGGCCTCCAACTTCGTCAAGATCTTCACAAGCGCCGAGGTGACGCGCTCGACCGCCGCCTTGCGCTTGGGATCTTTCAGCGAGCCGTCCGCCTCGAACGCCTCATGCGCGCGCGGAAGGGCCATCTGCTCGGGAATGACCAGCGCCCCGATGTTCCCCAGGATCGACCGCACCGCCATCATCCCCCGCATTCCGCCCAGCATCCCCGGCGACGCGGCGAGGAGCGCCACGACCTTGTCCTTGTAGCAGGCGAGCTCCGCCTCCCCCGGCGCCGACCGCGACGCCCAGTCGATCGCGTTCTTCAGCACCCCGGTGACCGAACTGTTGTACTCGCCCGTCGAGAGGAGCAGGCCGCGGTGCGCCAGCATCAGCTCCTTGAACTTCACCCCGTTCGGCGGGATGCCCTCCTTGGCCTCGAGGTCGCCGTCGTAGAGAGGCATCGGGAAGTCGCGCAGGTCGATCAGCGTGACGTCGCCCCCCGCCGCCTTCGCCGCGGCAGCCGCGACCCAGATCAGCTTTTTGTTGAGTGCTTCGGTGCGCGTAGTCCCCCCGAAAGCCAGGATCTTTGGTGCAGCAGACACGAATCCTCCGGCTGCCGGCTACCGGCTCCCTGCTTCCTGCCCCCGGCCGCCGGCGGCGGGAAGCCGGAAGCCGGTAGCGGATAGCTGGCCCCCTCCACCGGTTACTTCGCCGGCTTCGATTCCGCCGCCTCGTAGGCCGTCGTGATGCCGACGTCCATCCGCTTGATCTCCATCCGGGCGACGCCCCCGACGACGCTCGCGTGGTACCAGGTCTTCTCCCGCAGCTTGATCTCCGCCTCGCCGTGCGTCTTCGAGTACTCGACCTCGACCCAGCGGCATTTCACCTTCTTCCCGAGGACGTCGATCGTCTCCTCGCCCTTGCCCACCTCCCTGCCGGCGCGCCCCTCGGAGTCCTGCCCCTTGAACACCTTCGCGGGGACGATCCGCTCCGACTTCGTGGTCCGCCGCCGGCCGCCGACCACGCCGAGGAAGGCCCGGTCCAGAACCGCCTGGTCCTCGTCGAGGGTCCGGAGCGTGATCACGAGCTCGTCGTCGGCCTGGATCTCCGCGTTCGAGGTGATCTTGAAATGCACCTGGGATCCGACCTTGAACCGGGCCCAGCGCTCGTACTCCCCGTTTTCGACCTTGGCCGGTTCCTGGCCCGCCAGCAGGACCGCCGCCCAGGCGGCCATCGCGATCGACTTCATGGATGCCTCCCTGCATCCACCCCACCTGGGCACGATTCTATCCCCGTCCCGGACCGGTTCAAGGATCGAACCGAGGCCCGGAGGGCGTCAATGGTGATGCCCGCCCGCGCCCTCCTCCGTCGACCCCGTCGGCCGGAGCCGGAGAAAGAGCATGACCCCGAACACCACGCGGCCCCCGTAGGCGTCCTCGAGATCGGCGTCCAGGAAATTGGCCGTGAGCCGCAGGCCGAGCCCGATGTCCTGCCCCTGCATCCGCGTGAAGTTGTAGATGTACCCGAGCGAGAGGCTCGCGATGCCGAACGTCTCGTCGTCGAGCGTCGGGTCGAGCGCGAGGTCGCGGCCCGACTTCCGCAGCGCCTCGAAGCGGCCGAACACCGTGTGCATCGGATCGACCTCGACGACCCCCTCCGCGAGCAACGCGTCGGTCGCCGGCCCCTCCGACGGGTCGTTCCGACCCCAGACGGCGGTCGCCGACCACGAGCGCCGGGCGTCGATCTTCCCCGCGACGGTCGCCGAGGCCGTCGTGCGGCGCACGCTCACGCCCGGATCGAGCGCCTCGGGCTCGTCGAGCCGCCCGGTCGAGACCTGGAAGGACCAGGCGGGCGCGGGATTGACCGAGAGCCGCACCGAGACCGAGTCGGGGACGTCGAGGTCGAGATCGATCCTCTTCTCGTCGGGCTCGCGGCCGTTGAACCACGAGCCCTCGAGCTTCACGACGGGCGTGAAGAGCCCCGCCGTCAGGACCCCCCAGCTGATGTGGGTCGAGTCCTCCCAGTGGTGGCCGAGCGGCGCGAAGGGATCGGCCGACGCGGAGAAGCGGTGCATGAAGGCGACCGGCCCGAGCGCGGGCTCTCCCACGATCGCGGCGTAGAATTGCGCGCCGAAATTCTGCGACACGGCCGTCGACCATCCCGCGGAAAGTTCCATGAAGAGATCGTGGGGATGCTGGCGGTCGTGGAGCGGCTCGTCGTTGAAGGTCTCGCCGTTCTGAAGCAGCAGCGGATACCCGCGCTCCTCGACCGTCCACGGCTCGAGGGTCAACATCCCGCGGAGGGAGATCTCGCCCGGCCCGAGCGGTTTGCGGCCCATGAGCATGATCCAGTTCGTGCTGATCAGCGCGTTGTCGCCCCGGTCGCCTTCCTGCCAGTCGAAGCCCGCGAAGATGGCCGCGTGGGCCATGAAATCCCACCCCTGGTCGCGGAAGTGGAAGCCCGTCATGGGGGTCTCCGCGGGCTGCCACGCGGTGCCGGAGGCCTCCTGCGCCCGCACCCGATCGAGCAGTCCCGGGGCGGGCTGGGAAGGCTCTCCATGGCCGCCGTGCTCCTGCGCCGCCGCGGGGGTGGAACCGACGAGCAGGATCGTCGCGAGGACGCGAACCATGTTCATCAGCATACCCGACTCGATAGTTGCCATTTCGAGGCAATACCGGGGCCCTGGAAGGGGTATTCTGTCTATACGATGCGAGCGCTCGCCGCAGGCCTCGTCACGGTCGCTTTCTGGACGCAGCAGGCTCCGCCCGGAGGCGCCGGCTGGACCAAGGATCCGAGCTCGCCCGTCCTCCTCCCCGGAACTCCCGGCGCCTTCGACGAGGCCGGCGTCTTTCCGGGTCCCGTGGTCCGCAACGGCATCACCTACCGGCTGTGGTTCACCGGCATCGACCACCTCGGCCGCGAGCGCATCGGACTCGCGACCTCCACCGACCTGCTGAACTGGACGAAGCACCTGGCCAATCCCATTATCTTCCCCGGCCCGGCGGGCGCGTGGGACGCCGCGGGCACGGGCCAGGCCACGATCCATTTCGACGGCATCAACTATCGCGCGTGGTATCGCGGTCTCGACGCCGCGGGCGTGGGGCGCGTCGGGCTCGCCACGTCGAACGACGGAATCAACTTCACGAAATCCCCCATGAATCCCGTCCTGAACGTCGGCGGCCCGGGAGCCTGGGACGCCGGCGCGATTCACTCCGTCCACGTGATCAGCGACGGGAACGGATATCGGATGTGGTACGCGGCCTCCGATGCTTCAGGCCTCGTCCGGTTCGGCTCGGCCGCCTCGACGAACGGGACCACGTGGACGAGGACATTCTCCAATCCCGAATTCGATCCCGGGAGTCCGGGCGAATGGGACGAAGCGGGCGTCGCGTCGCCCCGCGTCCTCCGCGACGGGATGGGATGGCGCCTGTGGTACACGGGCCTCGGCGTCGACGGCCGGACGCGCGTCGGGTACGCCGACTCGCCCGACGGGCACGGTTGGACCCGCGGGCCGGCGAACCCCGTGATCAGCGAGGGCCTCCCGGGGTCGTGGGACGAGCACAGCGTCTACGTGGGCGGGACGATCCTCGAAGACGGGTTTTTCAAGATGTGGTACGGAGGCCGGGACCTCTTCCCGGGGGGCACCCCCGCGCTCGGGTTCGCCGCGGCGGCCGTTCCCCCGCCTCCGGACAAGCCGCACCCCAGCACCGACTGCTCCTTCTCGCCCGGCGCGGCGATGCCCGCGGCCTTCCTGGCGGCGCTCCTCCTGCTGATCCTTGTGTCGCGGCCCTTCCGCCGGTAGAGTCCTGACTTCCCTTTCCGCACCTTCTTTCTCGGGAGAACGGCACATGGTCAGATTCACGCTCGCGGTCGTGGCGGCGGCGCTCTCGCTGGCGGCGGTCCAGGACGCCGAGATGATCGACAACCCCGAGTACAAGGGGTGGGCCGGCCAGAAAGTCGGGGCCTGGGTCAAGTGCCAGTCCGAAACCGACACCGGCGCCATGAAGATGGCCTCCACCATGACCTCGAAGCTGAAGGAGCTGACTCCGGAGAAGGCCGTCATCGATCAGGACACCGAAATGGACATGGGCGGTCAGAAGCGGACCATGTCCATGCCCCGGACCATTCCTTCCAAGATCAAGAAGGGCAGCGACTCCGAGGGCTCGAAGGTCGAGATCACCGCGGAGGGGGACGAGGAGGTCGATATCAAGGGCAAGAAGTACGCGTGCCACTGGGTGGAGATGAAGGTCACCTCGAAGCGCGGCCCCATGACGATGAAGGTCTGGCGCTGCGACAAGATCATCGGCGGCGCGGCGAAAGTGGTCATGAACATGGACAAGAAGATGTCCATCACGTTGACCGTGCTGGAGTGGAAAGCCGGCGAATAGCTTTCCGTTTCCGGCGCCCGGATCCCAGAAGGGCTGCGAGCTTCGAGCTGGAAGCCTTTGAAACTGGGAACGGGGAACAGGAAGCTTGCCAAGTGTGAATCGGGATGCGGCCTTCGAGGCCTGCCGCCGTCTTGCCCGCACCCATTACGAGAACTTCACCGTCGGGTCGTTCCTCCTCCCCCGCGGGACCAAGAGACATCTCCACGCGCTGTACGCCTTCGCCCGGACGACCGACGACATCGGCGACGAGAGCGAGGGCGACCGGCTCGCCAACCTCGACGCGTGGGAGGAGGATTTCCGCCGGATCCGGACGGGCGCGCCGCGCCATCCGGTCCACGTCGCCTTGGTCGAGACGGTGCGGAAGTTCGACATCCCCGACGAGCCCTTCCTGAAGCTCATCGAGGCGAACCGGATCGACCAGCGTCGGACTCGCCACGAGACCTTCAAGGACCTTCTCCGCTACTGCGAACACTCGGCGAATCCCTGCGGTCACCTCGTGCTGTACGTTTTCGGCGTGCGCGACCGGGAGGCGCAGCGGCTCTCCGATTTCACCTGCACGGCGCTGCAGCTCGTCAATTTCTGGCAGGACGTGGCGATCGACTGGGCCAAGGGCCGGGTCTACATCCCGCAGGAGGACCTGCGCCGGTTCGAGTACTCCGAGGAGGATCTGGCCCGCGGCGAGGCGAACGATCAGTTCCGCGAGCTGATGCAGGTCGAGTGCGGGCGGACCCGCGGGTTCTTCGAGCGCGGCCTGCCTCTCGCCGACCGTTTGAGCGGCGCGGCGCGGTTCGACGTGCGGCTCTTTTCGCGCGGCGGGATGCGCGTCCTCGACCTCATCGAGCGCGCGGGGTACGATGTCTTCCGTCGGCGGCCGACGCTCTCGAAACTGGGGAAGGCGCGGCTCGCGCTCGAGATTGTGCTGGGGATCCGTCCATGACCGTCGCGCTCCGAGAGGCGTACGCCTTCTGCGAGGCCGTGACGCGCAAGTCGCACTCCACGTTCGAGCTCGCGATCTCGCTCGTCCTGCGGCCGCGGCGCCAGGCGCTCCAGGCCATCTACGCCTTCTGCCGGCTCGCCGACGACGCCGTCGACCTTCCCGGCCGGGCCGCCCGGGACGCCGCGGCGGCCGTTGAGTCCCTGCGTCTCCGGCTCCGCGAGGCCTTCGCGGGGCGGCCGGACGGTCCGCTCTTCGTGGCGCTTCTCGACGCCGCGCGGCGGTTCCACATCCCCCTGCCCCGGTTCGAGGAGATCATCGACGGCGTCGCGATGGACCTCGAGCGTGGCCGGTATCCCACGTTCGAGGCGCTCGTCTCCTACTGCCGCCGCGTCGCCTCCTCGGTGGGGCTCGCCTGCGTCCACGTCTTCGGGTTCCGCGACAAGTTCGCCCTCGACGCGGCGGTCGACCTCGGCATCGCCCTCCAGCTGACGAACATCCTGCGGGACCTGAAGGAGGACGCCCAGCGCGGGCGCTTCTACCTTCCCGCGGAGGATCTCGAGCGGTTCGGCGTGAGCGAGCGGGACCTTCTCGAAGGGAGGCGCACCCCGCAGTTCCTCGAGCTGATGAAGTTCGAGGTCGCGCGCGCCCGGACCTACTTCAAGCGCGGCGAGCGGCTTTTCGCGTGCCTCTCCCGGTGGATCCGGCCCTGCCCCATCGCCATGGCGTGCGCCTACCGGAAGATCCTCGATTCGATCGAGTCCCACGGCTACGACGTCTTCAGCCACCGGGTGCGGCTGACGCGGAGCCAGCGGACGCTCGTCCTCGGCGCCACGGCGATCCGGACCGTGCTGGCGGGGCGCTCCTGGCGGTACCTGCCACGGTCCCTGTCCTGAGTCCAAAGTTCAAGGTCCAATGCCTGTCCAAGGTCCAAAGTCCAA
>DASXTT010000026.1:0-2269 GCA_036505255.1 Planctomycetota bacterium
GCGTTCGTTCGGAAGGATGACGACGTCGCGGTCATCCTGGCGCGGGTGGCGGCCGTGCTCCGCGGGGGATCGGCCGGAGCGCACGAGTCCGCCGCGACGAGCGTCGAGGGTCCCAAGAAGATCCTCGCGGTCGATGACAGCCAAACCTATCTGCAATCGGTCGCGGCGGCGCTGCGCGGCGAGGGATACGACGTCGTCCTGGCGGGGTCGGGCGAAGAGGCGCTCGACCTCCTGTCGGTCCAGTCCGTGGAGTGCGTCCTCCTCGATCTCATCATGCCGGGGCTGGGAGGCCGCGAGACGTGCCAGCGGATCAAGGCCGTTCCGGGCCTCCGCGACCTGCCGGTGATCATCCTCACCGCGGTGGAGGACCGCGACGCCATGATCGAGGGATTGGCCGCCGGGGCGGATGACTACATCGCCAAGTCGAGCGATTTCGAGGTGCTGCGGGCCCGCGTCCGCGCGCAGATCCGCCGCCGCCAGTTCGAAGACGAGAATCGCGACTTCCGGGAACACGCGCTCCGGATGGAGATGGAAGCCGCCGAGGCGCGCGCCGCGCGAAAGCTCGCGGAGACCCGCGCCGCGCTGGTCGGGGAGCTGGAGCAGAAAAACCTCGAGCTGGAAGCGTTCAGCTATTCCGTCTCGCACGATCTGCGCGCTCCCCTGCGGAGCATCGACGGGTTCAGCAAAGCGCTCCTCGAGGACTACGCGGAACGGCTGGATGATCAGGGCCGTGATCACCTCGGCCGCGTGCGCAACGCGGCCCAGCGCATGGGAGAGCTGATCGACGACCTTCTGCAGCTCTCGCGCGTCGGGGGTTCGGAGATGCGGCGCGAGCGGGCGGACCTTTCGGCATTGGCCCACGCGGTTGCGGCAGAGCTCCAGGAGCGGGACCCGCATCGCCGCGTGCGGTTCGTCATCCACGAGGGCCTCCTTGCGGAGGCGGATCCGCGCCTCACGCGGGTCGTCCTCGAAAACCTATTGGGCAATGCCTGGAAGTTCACGGGTAAAGCAGACGACCCAACGATCGAGTTCGGCGCGCTGAAGGATGACCGGGATACCGCGTACTTTGTCCGCGACAACGGGACCGGCTTCGACATGCAGTACGCGGGGAAGCTCTTCGCGCCGTTCCAGCGCCTCCACTCCGCCGCCGAGTTTCCGGGGTCGGGGATCGGCCTGGCCATTGTGCAGCGCGTCGTCGGCCGCCACGGCGGCCGCGTCTGGGCCGAAGGGAGCGTCGGGAAGGGCGCGACCTTCTTCTGGACGCTCCCCGTGCCGCGCGGGGGCGGCGAGCCGTGATCCGAAAGACGAAGATCATCCTTCTCGTGGAGGACAACCCCGATGACGTGGCGCTCACCCTGCGGGCGTTCGAGCGGTCCCGCGTCGCGAACAGGATCGTCGTCGTCACGGACGGGCAGCAGGCCCTGGACTACCTGTTCGCCGCCGGCGAGCACGCCGGGCGCGACACAGGCGCGACGCCCCAGGCTGTCCTGCTGGACCTGAAGCTTCCCAGGATCGACGGCCTCGAAGTGCTCCGGCGGATTCGCGCCGACGGACGGACGCGGCGTCTTCCGGTGATCGTCCTCACCTCGAGCAACGAGGAGCAGGACATCATGCGGAGCTACGACCTGGGAGCGAACAGCTACGTCCGCAAGCCCGTGGACTTCACCCAGTTCGTCGAGGCGGCCGGCCAGCTCGGACTCTACTGGCTGGTGCTCAACGAGCCGCCCGGAATCGACTAACGCATGGAGGGAGGCGTGGACAAGACGATACGCGCGCTCATCGTCGAGGACAACGAGGACGATGCGCAGATGCTCTTGCGGGAGCTGGAGCGCGGCGGATACCGCGTGGCCCACCGCCGCGTCGAGACGCCCGCGGCCATGCGCGAAGCGCTGAGCGAGCCGTGGGACATCGTGCTCAGCGACTACTCGATGCCGTCCTTCAACGCGCCCGCCGCCCTCGAGCTGCTTCGGAGCACGGGCATCGACCTCCCCTTCATCATCATCTCCGGAACCATCGGGGAGGAGGTCGCGGTCGCCTCCCTGAAGGCGGGCGCCGATGATTTTCTGGTCAAAGGGCGTCTCGCCCGATTGGTCCCTGCGGTGGGACGGGAACTGCGCCAGGGGTCCAGGCGGCTCGAAGTTGCGGCGATGGAGGAGAGGCGACGGGCTGTAGTCGCGCTCAACAACGACGTGACGTTGGCGCTCAGCCAAGCCCTTGACGTCCGGGGCATGCTTCAACTGTGCACGGAATCCATGGTGCGTAACCTCGA
>DASXTT010000027.1:0-4130 GCA_036505255.1 Planctomycetota bacterium
TACTCCTCGTAGGCCGCCGTCGGTTCGCCCCCGTCCGCCAGCGCGCGGGACCTCAGGATGAGGGCCCGTTCGCGCAGGGAGAGATCGACGGGGGACGCCGTCAGGATCGCCATCGCCTCCGCGGCCTCATCGAACCGATGCTCGGCATGCAGCTTCTCGCCGAGGGCGAGGAAGGCCTCGGGAGCCTTGGTCTCGCCGGTCGAGAGGTTGATGAAACCGCCGGCCCGGTACTCCCAGGAATTGGCGCCGCACAAGGCGGCCAGGAGGAGGAGAATCATGAAGTGAAACATTTTAGCGGCCCGAGCCGACGATTGAAAGGGAGGCGTTGCCGGGAGGGCGGGTCAGCTTCCCGTTTCCGGCGACCCGTTCCCAGGTCCAGAAGCTTCGAGTATCGAGCCAGAAGGAAAATCGGAGGACCATGCGCCCCCACTACCGATCCCGGATTTTGCCCAAAAAGTCCCGCGGAACCCGGGGAATGTCGTAGGGTTTCAACCATGAGGAGGTGACCCATGAAGCGCGTCCTTCTGATGTCGGCGCTGGCGGCGGCGGGAGCCGCTCTCTTTTCGGGATGCATCGTGGTCGCCGAACCCCGCGGGCCCCGCACGGTGATCGTGGACGACGACGGCCCCGAACCCCAGGGGTCGGTCGTCGTGGTCGACTGCAATCACCACGAAGGATGCGGGCACTACTGGTACAACGGCTCGTGGTACTACGTCCGCGGCCACCGGCACGGCCCGGGCTGCGGCCACCTGCTTCTCAACGGCCGCTGGGTCCTTTCCGCCCCGGCGCAGGTGGGGCACGGCCACGTCTGCACGCCCGCGTGCTCCCACTTCTTCGTCGACGGCCGCTGGTACGTGATGCGCAAGCACCGTCACGCGCCGGGCTGCGGCCACATCATCAGAAACGGGATCTGGGTCGGCGTCGGGTTCTGAGACGCCGGGCCGGCGTCCAGTCTCCTATTGGCGATTTTGGCTCCGGCTCGATGCTCGAAGCTTCTGAGGCGGGGCACGGGATGCGGGAAACTGGAAACTGAGCCGTCAGCGCTATTAGCTGAACCTACCCGGCAAGCCAAGCCACATGTAGAATCCCTCCCGTGAGGTTCCCCCCGTGAGCCGCCGAACCGTCCCCGCCGTCCTGGTCGCGGGCACCCACCGCGGCTGCGGCAAGACCACGCTCGCGACCGGCCTGATGGGCGCCTGGCGCAAGCGCGGCCTCAAGGTCCAGCCCTACAAGATCGGAGCCGACGCGCTCGAGACGGGCTATCACGGGCTCGCGGCCGGCCGGCCCTCCACCATCCTCGACCTGTGGATCATGCCGGCCAAGGCCCTCACGGCCTCCTTCGCGGCCGCCGCGGTCGGCGCGGATGTCCTGGTTCTCGACGGCAACCGCGGCCTCTACGACGGGATCGACGTCGAAGGCGGCCCCGTTTCGACGTGGGACGTCGCGTCGCTTCTCGGCGTCCCGGTCCTCTTGCTGATCGACGCCTCGGGGATGGCGGAGAGCGCCGCGGCCGTCGCCCGCGGATTCGCCACCCATCGCCAGGTCCGCCTGGCCGGGGTGGTCCTCAATCGCGTCACGGGGCCCCGGCACTACGAGGTCCTTCGAGCCGCGGTCGAAAAGCACGCCGGGCTCGCGGTCCTGGGATACCTGCCCCCCGATGCCGGGCTCGAACTGCCGCGCTCCGGCGCCGGGCTCCTCGCGCCCGAGCACATCCACGGCGGAGAGGCGTCCCTGCCTCCCCTCGTGGAAAAGCTGGAGAGCACCGTCGATCTCGACCGGCTTCTCGAGGTGCTCTCGCCGGGAGTTCCGGTCGAACCGCCGCCGCCGCGGCCCGAGCTCCCCGGCCGGGTCCGGATCGGCGTCGCCCGCGACCCCGCGTTCCACTTCTACTACGAGGACAATCTCACCCTGCTGAAGGCGGCCGGAGCGGAGATCGTCCCCTTCAGCCCCATGAAGGATACCGGGCTGCCCCCCGAGGTCGGGGCCCTCTACCTGGGGGGCGGAATTCCCGAAAGCTGCGCCGCCGTGCTCGAGCGGAACCAGGCCATGAGGGACGAGATCCGCGCGGCGGTGAAGGCCGGAATGCCGGTGTACGCGGAATCGGGAGGCATGCTCTACCTGGCCACCAACCTGGTCGGCACCGGGATCCGCGCCTGGGAGATGTGCGGGGTGATTCCGGGAGAGATCCGAATGGTGGCGCGCTTTCCGTCCGCGGTGTACGTCACGGCCGAGGCCGTCCTGCCGACCTTCCTCATCCGGCCCGGGGAGCGGTACCGGGGCAACGAGTTCCGGATTTCCGCGTGGTCGGGCGAGATGGGTCCGGCGGCGCCCTGGAGGGTCTGCCCGCCCGGCGGCCGGCAGACGCGCCCCGAGGGATACGCCCGGGACGGTTTGCACGCCTCTTTCGTCCATCTGCATTTCGCGTCGGCGCCGGAGCTGCCCGGCCGGTTCGTCGGGGCGGCCCGCGCCTATTTGTCGAAGGGAGGTGCGAAGAAGAGATCCCGCAAAGAGCGACAGAGATCCCGGGAACGGTAACGGGAACCTCGTGAGCCGCCGGCCCGTCGCCGGGGGTGAATCGAGGGCTGCCCCGCAACTGTGAGCGCCGACGAAGGTCCCAGATCGCCATTGCCCCAGAGGGGGTGAGAAGGCGGGACCCGAGGAAGACGCGCGAGCCAGGAGACCGGCCGTTCCCCAGTGCCGGACCCGATCCGGCACCTTTCGCGAGGAAAGGAGCGATCCGTGTTTCCAGCTCTCATTGCCCTCCTGCTTTTCCGCCCGCAGGAGACGCCGGCCAAGCCGGCCGACTCCAAGCCCGCCCCCCCCGGACAGGAAGTCGTCGTCACCGCCAAGCGCCACGAATCCGATCTCCTCGAAACCCCCGCCGGCGTCACCGTGATCACCCGCGAGGACCTCGACAAGTCGACCGCCCACACCGTCGTCGACCTGCTCCAGGGACGCGCCGGACTCTTCGTCACCAAGAACTCGACCACGCCGCAGGATTCCGTCGTGGACGTCCGCGGCTTCAACAACGGCGGCGGGAATGGACAGCGCCTCCTCGTGCTCGTCGACGGGCGCAAGGTCAATTCGGTTTCCGGCAGCCAGACGGATTGGGCGTCCATCCCGCTGGAAAACGTCGAGCGGATCGAGATTCTCCGCGGCCCGGCCGCGTCGCTCTACGGCGACGGCGCCGTCGCGGGGGTGATCCTCATCACCACCCGGCGCCCGACGAAGGAGCCCTCCGCCTCCCTGGAGGCCGGGTTCGGCTCCTTCCGCGCCTATCGGTCGTACGGCTCCTATCGGGCGACCGAGGGGCCCCTCGGGATCTCGCTTTTCGCCGGCCGCGAAACCTCCGAAGGTTTCCGCGAGAACAGCGCGTTCAACGGGGAGAACGCGACGGCGCTCCTGACGTACGACCTGTCCCCGAAGGCCCAGGCGCGCCTGAAGCTGGGGCTCCACGACGACCATCGCGAGCGCCCCGGCACGCTGACGGAGGCCGAGATCGATCAACTGGGGCGCGAGGGATCGACCACGCTCGGGGACGACGCCAACGTGCGCCAGGGATTCGCGGACCTCGGGCTGGACTGGGAGACCTCCTCGGGGACATGGACCCCGGCGCTCTACCTGACCCGCGACTCCTCCGACTCCACGACGACGTTTTCGTCCGGCACCGGTTCGGCGGACGCGAAATCGAGCATCCTCCAGTTCTCCGTGAAGCACGTCGCGAAGTTCAAGGTCCTGGGCCGCGAGGCGACGGTCGTTTCGGGGCTGGAGGCGGGTCTCGAGACGGCGGATTCGGAAAGCCTGAGCGACTTCCCCTCGTTCAGTTTCGTCGAACTCCAGAAAACGGACTTCGACCGGCGGTTGTGGGGCGCCTTCGTCCGGGCCGAGGCGCGTCTCCACCCGAAGGTGCTGGCGGCGGTCGGCCTCCGGTACGACGCCGCGCGGATCGAGTTCAAGCGGGAGACGACCGACGTGCTCAACGGGACCTCATCGACGCTTGAGGGCGACCAGGATTTTTCCAACGTCGCCCCTCTCGCTTCGGTCAGCTGGCTTTTCACCGGGAAGACTTCCGCCTATGTCTCCGCGGGCCGGACCTTCCGGCTTCCGAATCGGGACGAGCTCGTCGGATT
>DASXTT010000028.1:0-3046 GCA_036505255.1 Planctomycetota bacterium
TCTTCGCGACGGAGACCTTCGCGGTCGGCGTCAACATGCCGGCGCGGACGGTCGTCTTCAACACGCTCCACAAGTTCGACGGCGTGCGCGTGGCGTACCTCCGGACCCGGGAGCACCACCAGATGTCGGGCCGCGCGGGCCGGCGGGGCATCGACGCCGAGGGCTTCGTCTACTCCGTCGCGGAGTGGCCGCGGATGCGCGCGCACCAGATCCGGCGCGTCCTCCATGGCGAGATCGAGCCCATCCGGTCCCAGTTCAACCTCTCCTACGCGACGCTCCTCACGCTCTACGAGCACTTGGGCGACAAGATCCTGGCGGCGGCGGAGAAATCGTTCGCGAACTTCCAGCCGGCGGGGACGAACCCGTCCCGGCGGAACTTCGAACACAAGCGCGGGCAGATGAAAAAGAAACTCCAGGTGCTCCGCCGGCTCGGGTACCTCAAGGACCGGTCGCTCACTCCGAAGGGACGGTTCGCGAAGCAGATCCAGGGGTACGAGCTCCAGGTCGCGGAACTCCAGTTCCGGGGAATCCTGCGCGACCTGGGCGAGACGGAGCT
Source organism: Planctomycetota bacterium (assembly GCA_036505255.1). Lineage (GTDB taxonomy): Bacteria > Planctomycetota > MHYJ01 > MHYJ01 > JACPRB01 > DASRJF01. The sequence continues at coordinate 557 of DASXTT010000028.1, forward strand.
CGCCGTGCTCTTCTGCGGCATCACGTACGAGTCGAAGAAATCGGACTGGCACCGGAAGTCGGACTCGCCGCGCCTTCGCTGGCTGCGGAAGACCGCCTACCGCGCCGTGGACGAGATCCTGCGGGCCGAGGACGAGGAGGATCTCGAGGACCGGACGAAGGAGCCCGACTTCCGGCTCCAGAGCGCCGTGACGGCCTGGGCCGAAGGGTGCTCCTGGGCGGATCTCGAGGCGCACACGGGGGCGAGCGACGGCGACCTCGTGCGCCACTTCAGGCTCGCCATCCAGCTCCTGCGCGCGACGTACCACGCGGTTCCGCCGGACGACCCCGCCCGGCCCCGCCTGCGGGGCGCGCTCGGGCGCCTCAACCGGGACGTGGTCGACGCCGAGCGCCAGCTGCGGCTCGGCGTGGCGGACCTGGCGCCGCCGCCGGAGCCCGGGCCGCCCGCGGAATTCCATGTCGAGGGCGAGGAGCTCTGAAAAGAATTTTCCGCGTAACGGGTCCTGTCGCTTTACATCAAAGTAATGCGGGGTATAATCTCGATGATTGTAAGGTGGACAATCTTTCCCCAAGGACGCACTGCCGGGAAGACCGGAGAGGAGGGCCCTGATGGGAGACGCTGACTCACAAAAGAGCGAACCTCCAGGTTCGCGCCTGCCTGCCTCGATCACACTCGAAATCCGCCGGCACATCCGGGACCTGACCTCCGAAAGCTTCGAAGTCCGCTCGGAGTCCGTCTCGTGCCTGGAGAAGTTCGGGGAACAGGGCGCGGAGGCCCTGGTCGAGACGCTCCTCAAGAAGCCCCTGCGCCATGACTTCCTGCGCGGCTTCGAGGAGGCGTTCGAGGAGATCGGCAAGCCCTGCGCGCGCGTCCTGCTCGGCGGCCTCACCCGCATCCGGGAGATCCGCCGCGCCGAGGACGTCTACCTCGTCGAGTTGTTCGTCGAGGCTCTCGGGAACCTGGGGGAGCGCCGCGCCGTCCCGGCCGTGGCGGCGCAGCTCGGCAAGCTCAACCGCCGCATCCGGAGCAACCATCACCGCCTGCTGACGGACGTCTGCGTCGCGGCGAAAGTCCGCATCCACGCGGTGCTCGTCCGGCTCGACAGCCGGGCGGGCCTGGACGATCTGCTGTCGATGATCGGGGACGGCCGCCACCGGGTGCCGGACGGCGTCGTGGCCGCGCTGGAGCGGATCGGCGACCGGCGGGCCCTCGTGCCTCTCATCCGTCTCCACGCGATCGAGGAGCGGGTCACCTTCTCGGGCGCCCAGCTCGTCCGGACGACGTTCCGGGAAATCATGCGCCGCGAGCGGATCGCCCCCAACGACCGGGTCTTCAAGGACCTGAACGGCGAGGAGCGCATCCTGCTCGAGAAGCTCCTTCCCCGCGCCCGGCACCAGGCCTAAAGCTTCGGCCTGCGGCTTGAGGGTCCCAGCTCCCGCTCGACCGCGCGTCCGGTCTGGAGCACGGCGAGATCCTCGAGGGGACGTCCCAGGATCTGGAGTCCCACCGGAAGTCCCCCGGACGTGAACCCGCACGGGACACTCACGCCGGGAAGCCCCGCCAGGTTCGCCCCCACCGTGTAGACGTCGCAGAGGTACATGGAGAGAGGGTCGGCGGCCTTCTCGCCGACGCGGAACGCGGCCGTGGGCGAGGTGGGCCCCGCGATCACGTCGCAGTTTTCGAACGCCCGGTCGAAATCGCCCGCGATGAGCCGCCGCACTTTCTGCGCCCGGTGGTAGTAGGCGTCGATGCGGTCGCTCGAGAGCACGAAGGTGCCGAGGATGATGCGCCGCCGGACCTCGGGCCCGAAGCCCTCGGCGCGCGAGCGCGACACCAGGTCGATGAGGTCGGCGGGCGCCGGGGTCCGGTGGCCGTAGTGGACGCCGTCGTACCGCGCGAGGTTCGAGCTGGCCTCCGCCGGCGCGACGATGTAGTACGTGGAGATTCCGAACCGGGTCATCGGCAGGGCGACCTCCACCAGGCGCGCGCCGCGCTTCTCCAGGAGCCGGAGGGCCTCCATCACCCGCGACCGCACCTCCGCGTCGAGCCCCCCGGCGAAGTATTCCTTCGGAAGCCCGATCCGCATCCCGCGGGGATCCCGTTCGAGCGAGCCCACGTAGTCCGGGGGCGTTCCGGGAAGGCTCGTGGCGTCGAGCGGATCGTGGCCGCCCATGACGGACATGAGGAGCGCGGCGTCGCGGACGTCCCGGGTGATCGGTCCGATCTGGTCCAGGCTCGACGCGAAGGCGACGAGGCCGTTGCGGGAGACGCGGCCGTAGGTCGGCTTGAAGCCCACGACACCGCAGAGGGCGGCGGGCTGGCGTATCGAGCCTCCTGTATCGGACCCGAGGCCCGCAGCGGCGAGCCCCGCGGCGACGGCGGCGGCCGAGCCGCCCGAGGATCCTCCGGGGACGCGCTCGAGATCCCAGGGATTCCGCGAAGGGAACCGGGCGGAGTTCTCCGTCGACGAGCCCATGGCGAACTCGTCCA
>DASXTT010000029.1:0-4708 GCA_036505255.1 Planctomycetota bacterium
TAGAGTTCCCGACCCGAAGCCGCGACATGGACCTTCTGCAACTCGAGAGAATCCTGGACGTTCTGGGTCGTCCCCGCGATCCGGAATCCGCGCGGGAGCGGAGGCAGGAGGGGGGCGAGATCGACACCCCGGCGAAGTCGATCGAGCAGCCTCGCCGTGGAGGTGACCTCGGGAATCGGGACAATCCCCGGAAGGGGCACCGGCTCGGCCGCCTCCCACGAGGTGGCGCGCGGGACCGGCGTCACGGAGCCGTGGTCGACGCCGCGGCGGCGGAGACGGTAGCGCATCGGGGGCGATACTATACGGCGATGCGGCTCACGCCGGAATCGATTCTCGGGGCCTACCGGCAGGGGGCCTTCCCGATGGCCGACCCGGCCTCGGGTTCGGTCTCCTGGTACCTGCCCGATCCCCGGGCGATCCTGCCTCTCGACACCTTTCACGTTCCTCGTCGGCTCGCCCGCGCCCTGCGAAAGTTCGACCTGACTTCGGACCGCGATTTCGAAGGGGTGATCGACGGCTGCGCCGCGCGGCCCGCGTCGTGGATCTCGCCGGAGCTGCGCGCCGCGTACATTGGACTCCACCGCGCGGGACACGCCCACAGCGTCGAGGCCTGGGCGGAAGGCCGGCTGGCGGGGGGCATTTACGGAGTCGCCGTGGGGGCGGCCTTCATGGCGGAGTCGATGTTCCACCGCAAGACCGACGCGGGGAAGGCGGCCCTGGTTGGGCTTCTCCGTCATCTCGCGCGGCGCGGCTTCGAACTCTGCGACATCCAGATGGTCACGCCGGCGACGGCCCAGTTCCGTCCCATCGAGATTACCGGGGCCTCCTACCTTCGCCGCCTTGCGGCCGCGGTCGAGCTCGATCGACCCTGGGGGACGTTCGACGCGCCCCCGGCGCCGAGCGTCTGAGATGGCAATGGACTCCCGATCGGACGCCGACCTCGTCAAGGCGGCCCGGCGAGGCGACGCGGCGGCGTTCGAGGCGCTCTACTACCGCCACCGGGACTGGGTCGCGGGGCTGGCGTGCCGGATCTGCGGCGACCGGGAGGCGGCTCTCGACATCCTGCAGGAGACGTTCGCGTATGTTTTCAAGAAACTCCCGGAGCTCGAGTTGCGCGCCGGATTCCGCACGTTTCTCTATCCAGTGATCAAGCACCGCTCCATCGACCGCAAGCGCGCGCGCCGGACGCTTCCCGAGGGCTCGGAGCCCGAGGCGCCAACAAGCGTCCAAGGCGCAATCGACGCCTACCTCAACCAGCTGGGGGAGGAACACGCCGAAGTGGTGCAGATGCGGTTCGCGGACGGGTTGACTCTCGATGAGATCGCGGCCGCCCTCGAAATCCCTCTCGGTACCGTCAAGTCACGGCTCCACCACGCGCTGGAAATACTTCGCAGGAAGAAACCGAATCCATGAACCATTCGGACGCCCCTTCCGCTGAAGGGTCGATGGAACACCTGGACGAGCTGGCGCAGGATCGTGTGCGGGCGGGGGAGGGAAGCCCGGAGGAAGCCCAGCACATCCTCGAATGCCTCCAGTGCAAAGTGGAGGTCGAGGTCCTTCGCTTCATGGCGAACTCGATGAAGGACGCCCAGGCGGTGGAGGTGCCCGCCGAGGTGGACCGCGCGATTCTCTCAACCATCCCGCGCCGCCGCCGTCCCGCGTGGGCCGTTTTCGCGGGCTCGGCCGCCGCCATCCTCGCCGTCGCGATCACGCTCACGTTCGTCATGCCCGCGCATGCCGTCGACGTAGTCGACGCGTACGCGCTTTCACGGAAGGGGGGCGACGCCACGGAGATCTTGAGGAAATGCACGGCCGTCGACTCGCCCCGCAAGCGGAACATCCTCGGGAACCGCTTCGTCGCGATAGACGTCTATGTAGAGGCGGGCGAGAGGAAGCTGGCCGCGTGGCAGGTCGAGATCACTGCCGACGACCGGGCAGCGATCGTGGGCGTTGAGGGCGGGGCGATGCCGGCGTACCACGATCCGCCGACGTACGATCCAAAGGCCCTCCAGGGAGGCAAGATCGTGCTGGCGGCCTTCACGACCGGCGAAGCGCCCTCGGGCCGCGTGCGGGTCGCGCGGCTGCACCTCATGGAATCCGCGAAAGTCGATCTGGATGGGAGGCTCGTTGCCGCCGCGGCCCCGGGGGGAGCGCGGTTCGACGCGAAGGTTACACTCGAGCGGACAGGAGATTCCCGATGAAGAGAGCCTGGAAGGGGTGGGCCCTGCTGGCGCTGGCGATCGTCTTCGCGGGATGCGAGGCGGGGAATCACGCCTCTGCGCCGGGGGTCAGGGGGCTGGTGGCGGAAGGGGACAGGGTCGCCGCTCTCGATCGGACGACGGTGAGCGGATCCGCTTTGGCGGACACCGAATTCAAAGAGGTTGACGAGTTCCTGGTTGTCGAAGAGGAGCTCCAAGTCACTGCGGCGGCGATACCCGATGCCGGAAAAAACAGGCGCCGGAGCCCCAAACAGGAGTCGACGCCGCAGAATGAGATCAAGCCACCCCGGGGCGGCGAACTTCGCGCGAAACTTGCGGACAAGCTCGTCCCGATCCCGCTCAAGCACACCGACGTCAAGGCGCAGGTCTCGATCTACATCGCCTCCGTCACGGTCAAACAGCAGTACCACAACCCGTACGACGGCAAGATCGAGGCGGTCTACCTATTCCCTCTTCCGGACGACGCCGCGGTGCGCGACTTCATCATGGTCATCGGCGACCGGAAGATCCGCGGCATCATCCGCGAGCGCGAGGAGGCGAAGCAGATCTACCAGGAAGCCCGGCGGCAGGGGTATGTCGCATCGCTCATGACGCAGGACCGGCCCAACATCTTCACGCAGTTCGTCGCGAACATCGAGCCGGGCAAGGCGATCGACATCGACATCACGTACTTCCACTCGCTCCGGTACTCGAAGGGCGAGTACGAGTTCCATTTCCCGATGGTCGTGGGTCCGCGCTACAACCCGGCCGGCTCGACGAACGGAGTCGGGGCCGTCCCGCGCGGTGGGAGCGGGACCTCCGGACAGGCGACCGAGGTCAGCTATCTCGCGCCCGACGAGATCACATCGAACGACATTTCTCTCGAGGTTGACGTCGACGCGGGCCTCCCCATCGAGAAGCTCGAGAGCCCGAGCCACATCATTCAAGTTGAACGGCCCGCCGCGACGCGCGCGATGGTCCGGCTCGCTCCGAACGACCGGATCCCGAACAAGGATTTCGTCCTTCGCTACAAGGTCGGCGGGAAGGGGATCGTGTCGGCGCTCGTCGCCCACCGCGACAAGGAGAAGGGGTACTTCACCTTGGTCCTTCAGCCTCCCGACAGCCTCGAAGAGATCCCGAACTCCGCGCGCGAGATGGTCTTCGTCCTCGACGTCTCGGGAAGCATGTCCGGCGCGCCCATCGAGATATCGAAGCGCACGATGGAGCGCTGCCTCCGGCGGCTCGCCCCCGGCGACACGTTCCAGATCGTCACCTTCGCCAGTCAGGCATCCGCCATGGCCGAGCGGCCGCTGGCCGCGACGCCGGAGAACATCAAGCGGGCCATGGCGTACGTCCAGGCCCAAAAGGGAAGCGGCGGGACGGAAATGCTCACGGGCATCCGCGCCGCGCTGGAATTCCCCCGCGACCCCGAGCGGTACCGCATCGTGTCGTTCATGACCGACGGCTACATCGGGAACGAGCAGGAGATCTTCGGCGCGGTGCGGCGCTCGATCGGCGACGCGCGCATCTTCGCGTTCGGCATCGGCTCGTCCGTGAATCGGTATCTCATCGAGGGGCTCGGGCGCATCGGCCGGGGCACGACGGCGTTCGTCGGGCTGGACGAGTCGAGCGAGAAGGCGGTCGACGGGCTCTATCAGCGAATCGAGCATCCCGCGCTCACGGACATCCGGCTGATGTGGTCCGGCGCCGAGATCGCGGAGGTCCATCCAAATCCCATCCCCGACCTCTTCGTGGGCCGCCCGGTCGTCATCACCGGCCGGTTCAAGGGCTCGGGTGTTGCCACGCTCAAGGTGGCGGGGAGAATCGCGGGCAAGGATCACGTCGCGACGCTGTCGCTCGATCTCGACGAGCCGGGGTCGCGCCACGCGGCGCTTCCCGCCGTCTGGGCGCGCGCGAAGATCGCCTCGCTCTCCGACCGGCTGATCTTCACGCCCGACGGGGCGGACTGCGCGGGCGAGATCCGCGGCGTGGCCCTCGAGTACGGCCTCATGTCGTCGTACACGGCTTTCGTCGCGGTCGATTCGTCGCGGCGGACGGAAGGTGAGAGCGGTACGACGGTTCCGGTCCCTGTGCCGGTGCCCTCGGGCGTGAAGTACGCGACGACTGTCCCGGAAAAGAAGTAACGCCACGCCGAGTGGGGCTTAATTCCCCACTCCGTGCTTCATATCTTTCCATTCCCCTCGACGGCGCGGTGGCCGGTCGTTTGCGGGTCCTCCCCTTAGGAATCTGGGAGGACGCTATGGCCAGAACCGGGCGATGGAAGTGGTGGGCGCTCGCGGCGCTCTTTCACGCGGCCATCCTGTTCGGGGCGACGAAAGCCCTCCTCAGGGAGAGAGAAGCACCGACTGAGGATCCCATAGCTGTTGCCATTAGGGCGCCCGCGTGTGAGGTCAAGGCCGACAGGATCGACGATGTATTCGAGCGTCGGGAAACTCCCAAAGACCGAGGCGTCTGCATTCCCGATCCGGTGTTGAGGAGCTCCGACAGCA
>DASXTT010000030.1:0-8262 GCA_036505255.1 Planctomycetota bacterium
CAGGGCCTCCGCGACCGCCTGAGTCCCCGCCGCGAAGGGCTCCATCTCGAATACCCCGAGCGGGCCGTTCCAGACGACGGTGCGCGCGCCCGTCAGCGTGAAGACGTACTCCGAAGTCGTCGAGGGGCCGATGTCGAGCGCCATCCAGCCGTCCGGGATTCGGACGACGACCTGGGTCTCGGCCGCGGCGTCGAACTTGTCCGCGACGACGTGATCCTTGGGCAGGAAGATCTGGACCCTCCGCCGGGAGGCCGCTTCGAGGATCTTCTTCGCCGCCTCGATCCGGTCCTTCTCGACCTTCGACGCGCCGACCGATTCGCCCTTCGCGACGAGAAAGGTGTACGCCATCCCGCCGCCGATGAGGATCGCGTCCACTTTCGGAAGCATGTTCTCGACGAGGAGGATCTTGTCGCTCACTTTCGCGCCCCCGAGGACGAGCATGAAGGGCCGGGCGGGAGACTTCATCCGCTCCCCGAGAAACTCGATTTCCTTCTCCATCAGGAGCCCGGCCGCGGCCTGCGTGAAGTGCTTCGCCACGCCCGCCGTCGAGGCGTGCGCCCGGTGCGCGGTGCCGAAGGCGTCGTCGACGTAGAGCTCCGCCAGGGCGGCCAGCTTCTTCGCGAATTCCGGGTCGTTCGCCTCCTCCTCGCGATGGAACCGCACGTTTTCGAGAAGCGCGACGTCGCCGTCGCGCAGTTCGCGCCCCGCGGCTTCCGCCTCCGGGCCGACGCACGCGGGGACAAACCGGACGGGGCGACCGAGAATGGCTCCGAACGCCGTCGCGACCGGCTTCAGGGAGTACTTGGGATCGGGCTTGCCGTCGGGCCGTCCGAGATGGGAGACGAGGAGCACGCGCGCGCCGCGATCGCACAGGAGCTTGACCGTCGGGAGGGAGGCGCGGAGGCGCGTGTCGTCCGCGACCTTCCCGTCCTTAAGCGGGACGTTGAAATCGACCCGGACGAGCACCCGGCGGCCGGCCACGTCGAGGTCGCGGACCGAAAGCTTGGCCATTTTACCGGGAAAGGATCGCGATCACGTCCGCGCAGCGCGTGCTGTACGCCCACTCGTTGTCGTACCAGGCGACGACCTTCACGAAGTTGTCGCCCAGGACCATGGTGGAGAGGGCGTCGAAGACGCACGAATGGGCGTTGCCGATCACGTCGCTCGAGACGATCGGGTCCTCGGTGTACTGGAGGATCCCCTTCATCGGCCCCTCCGCGGCCTCGCGGACCGCGGCGTTGATCTGCTCCTTCGTCGCCTTCTGCCGGAATTCCGCCGTGAGGTCGACGACCGACCCGTCGATCACGGGGACGCGCATGGCGATGCCGTCGAGCTTCCCCGCGAGCTCGGGAATGACGAGGCCGATCGCCTTCGCGGCGCCCGTCGAGGTCGGGATGATGTTCTGCGCCGCCGCCCGCGCCCGGCGGAGGTCCTTGTGGACCTGGTCGGCCGTCCGCTGGTCGTTGGTGTAGGCGTGGATCGTGGTCATGAGCCCGCGCGTGATGCCGAATTTGTCGTTGAGGACCTTGGCGAGCGGGGAGAGGCAGTTCGTCGTGCAGCTCGCGTTCGAGATCACCTTGTGCTCGGGCTTCACCTGGTCGAGATTCACCCCCATGCAGGTCGTGATGTCCACCTTGTCCTTCGCCGGGGCGCTGAGAAGGACGCGCTTCGCCCCCGCCGTCAGGTGCTTCGCGCACTCGTCGCGCGAGGTGAATATGCCGGTCGACTCGACGACCCAGTCGATGTTGAGGGAGCCCCAGGGCAGCTTCGCGGGGTCCTTTTCCGCGAGGACCTTGACCTCCTTGCCGTTGACGACGAGGGATCCCTCCCTGGCCGCGACGGTGCCCTCGAAGGGGCCGAACACGGTGTCGTACTTGAGGAGGTGGGCGTTGGTTTTCGTGTCGGAGACGTCGTTGACGGCGACGAGGTCGAACTCCGGCCGGGACGCCATGACCCGGAAGACGAGCCGGCCGATGCGGCCGAAACCGTTGATCCCGACGCGGATGCCCATGATTCACCTCAGGGAGTTGATTGCGGGCATTGTAGTAACGACCATGCCCAGCTCCAAGCTTCAAGCTTGATGCTTCAAGCCTCGCGACGGAATCACCCGGAATGGGTACCGCATTCGCGATCAAGTCTCTGGCTTGAAGCTTGAAGCTTGGAGCTTGAAGCTATACTGGTCCACCAAATGACCCCCGTGGCCGTCGCTCCTCCTCTTTCAGTGCCCGGGGCTTTTTTCCAGCGAACACCCTCCGGCCAGCCCGTCCGCCTCGAGGTCTTGGCCCAGGTTCGGGGCCCGCAGGAATTCCACTTCTGCATTTCGGGGGTCACGTTCGCCGAGTTCGCCCCCCTGATCGGGCCCGAACTGGTCTCGACGGAGGCGCTCATCTTCAAGATTCCCCCGAGCCTCCTCAACCCGAACTACTGGGAGCCGCATACTCCGGAGGCGGAGCGGGCGGTGCGGGAGAAAATGACCGGGATCATCACGCGCGACGACGGCGGAACGATGATGCTGTGGAGGTCGGACGCGATCGCGCCGGGGCGTCACCTGCGGGACGGGCTCGACGTTCCGGTCGAATTCCTCCTCGGATACCTCTTCAAGGTCCGGGGGTCCGATCTCCTGAAGCTCGGCGAGGCGTGGGAAGCCCAGGGCCCCGACCCGAAGGATCGCTTCGAGTGGATCGCCTTCCGGGCGCTGCCCTCGACCGACGAAGCGATCGACACGGCCATCCGGCTCCATGACGACCTGTCGGTGCGGGTCCCCGGGTCGGTGATGGCTTTCATGGGCACCGGAGACCGGCAAGTCCGGATGGTGCCGGCCAACCGGGCGCTCTTCCGGCGGTGCGTCGGCGCCGCCCTGCGGGGATACATGATGCGCTGCTCCGGACGAGTGGTCCCCACCCCGAACGAAAAGACCTGCGACGATTTTATCGCCCGGGCCGGGCACGGGCTCACCTCCCTTTCGGAGCGCGATTTCGTCTCCAAGGGGACCACGTACGAATTCACGGCCCGACCCGGCCGGACGCCCTGGTCGGGCCATCCCCCCGCGGAATCCCCGGACGGGGAGGACGACCTCCGGGTGCTGGCCTATTACGACCGCGTCTCCGGGATCTGGGCGGTGGCGTCCTAGCCCCGGATTTGATTCCATTTAGAACTGCCGATACCGCGTTTTAACCCACTCCGGATGCCGTTTGGGCCCTTTCGCTCCCTCATGAACCGGGGCGCCTTGCTTTCGACTCGAAATGGGGTTATGATCAGCCTCGCGGGTCGTCTAAGGAATACGACGCGCCGGTCGGGCCGGGCGTCGGAGCCGCATTCGACCCGGGAGCGCGCCTTCATGTCGAAACCGTCCATCCGCGAATTCCTCGAGAACCGCGCCCTCCTGGCCATCAAGCTCTCCTCGACCGACCTCACGGGCCTGTTCCAGAAGAAGTTCACCATCCCCCCCAGCACCGTCGGCCTCGTCCATTTCGTCGACGGACCCGAGGCGCGCGTCGACGAGGGGCGCGAGCTCCGCGGCAAGTTCGACCTGATGCTCGTCAAGAAGAGCGACCTCCTCATCCGCTTCCCCCTCGCCGACCTGCGAAGCTCGGACGGGTTCCTCGTCAGCACCGTGATCGACCTTCACCTGTCGGTCCACGCGACGCGGTCCGACCTCCTCCAGGACTTCGCGCGCACGCTTTTCGACTTCCCCGGGGTCTACTCGCTCTCCGACCTCAAGACCGCGCTCGGCCCCGAGCTGCGCCGCGCCGTCGGGGAGTACGCCCGGAAACGGACAGGGTCGGAGCTCCACAAGCGGGACCACCGCGAGTTCTTCGACGCCTCCGTGCGGCCCGACCTCGAGCGCGTCCTCTTCGGCACGGGCGTCGCGCTCCGGAAATTCGGCGACGTCACCTTCGAGTCGGCGGAGTACGCCCAGCTCGTGGCCGCGGAGGCGCGGCGGTCCGAGGACCAGCGGCGGCGCGTCGAGCTCCAGGACCGGCGCGAGGAGCGCGTGCGCCGGCTCGCGGGCTTCCTCCAGGAGCAGTCGATGCGCGACCTCCTCGAGAAGATCCCCGACCCGCGGGCCAAGGGGCTCCTCTACGCCAAGCTCATGGAGGACGACACGCTCCACCTCGACCCGCGCGAGCTGGCCCAGCGGCTCGCCTCGGGAGGGAACGACATCTCCGAGCTTCTCTTCAAGACGCTCGAGAACCTCCTCGCCTCCTCGGCCGGCGTCGGCACCGAGGAGATCGCCGCCGAGACGGCGGGACGCGTCTACGGCGCCGCGGGAACCAAGATCCTCGAGATCGATCCCAAGGACCCCCAGGCCCGGCCGCGGGAGTACAACTTCAAGGACCCGATCCGGAGCGTGCGCGCCTTCGACGGCTCCACCGGCCCGACGCTCCTCGTCGGCTGCAAGCGGTCGGTCCACGTCCTGACCCTTGCCCGCGAGTTGGATTGCCTCGAGTATCCCTTCCCCGGGGACTCCCGCCCGCGCGGCGGCGTCAACGCCGTCGTCGCGTCGGACGGCGCGATCTACGCGACGCACTCCGAGTTCGGCCTCCTCCGCTGGGACCGCCTCCGGCCCGGCGCTCCGGGCGATCTCCTGTACGAGGCCCTGACCTCCGGCAAGAAGACCACGCGCGCCGCGCTCGTGGCCGGCGACCGCCTCGTCTTCGCGGCCGGCGAACGGGTCTACTCCACGGCCCTGACCGGGAACTCGTCGCCCGTCGCCTTCGACTCCGGGCTCGACAGCGGCGTCACGGTGCTCGCCTCGGGCGGCGGCAGCCTCTATGCGGGAACCGAGGGAGGCGCCGTTGTGGCCTGGAGACTCGACGAACCCGAGCGCGCCACGGTGCTCGTCCGCCGGCGCGAGCCGATCGTGAGCCTCCGCCTCGCGCGCATCGGATCGCTCCCCCACCTGCTCTACAGCGCGCGCGACCTCGCGGTGAAGGCGCGGGTCCTCGGCCAGACGCTCGAGACCTCGTACGAGGCGGGAGGCCGCGGCGTCGGGCTCGTCGACGCCACGAGCGATCTCGTCTGCGCGGTGGATGCCTCGGGCCACCGGCTGATGCTGTGGCGCGCCGCGACTCCGGCCCGGCCCTTCGCCGAGATCGATCTCCGGAAGTTCGCGGAGAAGCCGGTGCTCGATCTGGGGATGATGAAATCGCCGGCCGAGGAGCCGGCCCGGGTGACCTCATGACCACCCGCGTGCAGGCCCCGCGGAGGCCGCCCCCCCTCTCGCGGGCGGAGGCGCTCGTCGCGGAGGAGCAGTTTTTCGAGCGGCTCCGGGCGCGGCTGAACGCCCTCCAGGGCATCTTCAATCCCCTCGAGGGCCGGATGTACGACGCGTCGGCGCGCCATCGGACGACGCGGACGCTGGAGGAACGCGCGGCGGAGGTCAAGGCCGCGATCAAGCGGCTCGCCGAGCGCGACCTGATGAAGGTCTACGAGGAGATGCCCAAGGGGGTGGTGGAGACCACGGGGATTTCGCACAAGGAACTGCTCGGGCCCCGGAGCGTGAAGGTGGTCGTCGCCGGGGCGAGCTTCAGCCCGGCCGACGATCTCATCCGCGAGGGACGGTCGGCGCGGACGATCGGCGCCGAGGAGCTCGCGCGCGTGCGGGACCGGGTCGTGACGCATCCCGAGGTGTTCCACTACATCGGGGCCTTCGCGACCACCTCGTGGGACCCCGGCTGCCGCGCCGTCCTGACCGGGCCCAACTACCTCGTGGCCCTCGTGGACCGCGTCGAGAGCGCCTGGCGGACCTTCTACTCGCCCGACACGCGGTGGCGGGGCGCGGCCCGGGTCTTCGACCTCACGAGCGAGGAGGAAAAGATCGAGGCGGTCCAGCGGCTCGTCCGGCGGCGCCCTTTCGCCCTCCTCATGGACGAGATGACCGAGGACTTCGTCTTCGAGGAGCTCGGATACCCGATCCCGATCATCCGCGAGGCGTTCGAGCGCGTCGCGGCGGAGGACCGTTTCGTGCGTTTCGACACGGGGACCCGCCCCTTCCGCCTGGTGCGCGTTTATGGCTAGAGGAACCATGCTGGACAAGATCCGCAAGCTGCTCGGCGTGAAGGACATTCCCGAGGAAGTCACGCCGCTCTACCGCGGCGCCCGCAGCGAGCGGGAGGCCCTGGCGCTCCTCAAGGAGGCGCGCCGCCGCGACGAACAGCGGCGCCGCCGCGCCATCCAGGACCTCGAGGTCTTCGGGTCCATGGAGGAGGAGCTCCTCGAGGAGGGCAAGGGCGAGGTGAGCGAGAGCCGCCGGCTCATGCTCGCGCGCCGGATCAAGGAGATCCGGGGCAAGGTCGAGGAGCTGAATGCCCGCATCGAGAACATCTACAACAAGCGGATCGCCATCTTCAACGAGCACATCGCGTCGCTCGAGACCGTCCTCGAGCTGACGACCGAGGAGCTTCCCGACAAGAAGACGATGGAGGAGATGGCGATCCGGGCGCGGGAGCTGCTCGAGAACCTCGAGAAGTCGAAGGAGCTCGCCCAGGGGATCGCGCAGACCCTGGAGCCGCCCCAGCCCGACGAGGAGGAGAAGAAGATCCTCCGGGAGATGGAGCGGCGGGCCGACCTCGACCTCGAGAAGGCGGAGATCGAGAAGCTCGGTCCGGAATCCGAAAAGCCGGAAACGCCGGAGGCGGAGCCGCGGTCGAAGGAGCGGACGGAAAAGCCGAAGGCCCCGGAACAAGAGAGCGAGGAGAAGCCCGAAATAGAGTTTGAGGATTGACGGGAGCCGAATGATGGGCCGCTTCCAGTTCCCGGTTCCCGGTGCCCGGCTTCCGAAGTTTCAAGATTCGAGCCCGAAGGAGACGAGATGTCGATAATCGAAAAGATCTTCCGGAGGCGCAAGCGCCTCACGGACCTCTCGCTGGAGGAGCTGCGGGTCGAGGAGAAACGCCTCGAGATCCGCGAGAACCAGCACATCAACCAGGTCGACAAGCTGGAGAAGCAGCGGGAGGACATCTTCAACCAGGGTTCCAAGACGAAATCTCCGGCCCGCCGGCGCATCTACGCGCGCCGGTTCAACGAGGTCGCCCAGCGCGTCTCCATCGTGGAGCGGGATTTGTCGCGCGTCGTGAAGGAGCTGATGACGCTGAACCGCATCCGGGTCATCCTCGAACGCCAGCGCCAGGTCCCCGGCTCGAAGAACCTGCTGGCGAACCTCTCGGACGAGGACCTGGGCAAGATCACCACCCTCCTCGAGGACGACCGGATCGGCGAGGAGGTCTACCTGTCGAAGCTCGATCTCGTCCTGGGCGTCGTCAACGACCCGGCCTACGAGACGCAGGACATCGGGCACGAGGGGATGGAGGTCCTGAAGACCTGGGAGGCGATGGACGAGGGCGACCTCGACTTCGACCAGGGGCTCAAGGAGGCCTCGGAAACGCGCGAGCCCGGCGGCCGCAAGGAGCGCCGCGAGCGCGAAAAGGGCGAAGAAGCCGAACCCGAGCCCAACTAGGGACCGATTGCTGATTACTGAGAACTCCTTCTGAAGTCTGAAGTCCGAAGTCTGAAGTCTGTGAAAGAACCGGAGACCGCATGAACCTCGACATCAAGAGTTGGTTCCGTAGACGCAGGGAGCTCTCTCTCGTCGAGGTCAAGAGAGAGGAAATCAAGCTCGGCATCCGCGAGAACCAGACGATCACGAAGCTGGAGAAGCTCGAGAAGGAGCGCGAGGAGATCTTCGCCAAGGGCTCGAAGATCAAGTCCCCCTCGCGGCGGCGCCAGCTCGCCCGCCTCTACGACGTCAAGTCGGGCGGCGTGAAGATGCTGGAGCGCGAGCTGAACGTCCTCTCGAAGGAGCTGACGACGATCTCGGCCCTCAGGGTGGCTCTCGAGCGGCGGGAGTCCGCGAAGGAAGGGATCGGCCACCTCCTCAACCGGGTGGACGAGGCCGAGCTGGTGACCCTGCTCGAGGACGACAAGATCACGCAGGAGATGTACGTCGAGAAGCTCAACGAGGCGCTCTCCACCGTGACCGAGGGCAGCCGCCACCTCTTCGAGGACCTCGGCAAGGAGGGCGACGAGATCATGCAGGTGTGGCAGAAGATGGACGACGGCGAGATCGAGTCGTTCGAAGACGGGCTCAAGGAAGCGGACAAGGCGGTCCGCATCACGGAAAAGGGCGACGCCGAAGCCGAGACGGAATAAATGGATCTGGATTTACACGAGCCGATCAAAAAGGCCCTGTCGCGCGCGCGGCAGGCGTCCGATGCGGGCGACAACTCCCGCGCGGCCGCGGCCTACGACAAGGCCGCGAAC
>DASXTT010000031.1:0-2827 GCA_036505255.1 Planctomycetota bacterium
GACGAACCATCCCCGCTGGACGCGGAAAGTGCCGCGCGATCCGGACGGGCTCCGCCTGTTCCGCGTCGCGTTCGAGCGCCTGTCGCGATGACGCCGGTCTTCCTCCTGGGCCCGACCGCTTCGGGGAAGCACGTGACGGCGATCCTCCTCGCCCAGCGGCTGGGCGCCGAGATCATTTCCGTCGACTCGATGAAGGTCTACCGGGGGATGGACATCGGGACGGCAAAGCCCGGCCGTGAGGAACGCGCGTCGGCGCCGCATCACCTCATCGACATCTGCGACCCGTCCGAGACTTACAGCGCGGGGCGGTTTGTAAGGGACGCGGCGGAGGCGCGGCGGGGAATCGAGGCGCGCGGCAAGCGGGCGCTCTTCGTCGGCGGGACGTCGCTCTACTACAAGGCGTACCGGTACGGCCTCTTCGAGGGACCGCCGGCCGATCCCGTATTGCGGGACGAACTCATCGCCGAGGGCCCCGCGGCCCTTCACGCGGAGCTGTCGCGCGTCGACCCCGCGGCGGCGAAACGCATTCACCCCAACGACCTCAAGAGACTCGTGCGGGCCGTCGAGGTCTTCCGGAAAACGGGTGAGCCCATCAGCGCCCGGCAGTCGCAGTTCGACCGGCCCAAAGGCGAGGCGTGCGTCTTCATCCTCCGGCGGGCGGACCTCGCCCTGCGCGTGGAGGCGCGGACGGGGCTCATGATCAAGGCGGGGCTCGTCGACGAGGTGCGAGAGCTTCTCGCCCGGCCGTGGTCGAAGGAGGGGAGGGCGGCGGTGGGGTACCGCGAGATCGTCGATCACCTCGAGGGTCGATGCTCGCTGGAGGAGGCCCGGCAGGCGATCGTGCGGGACACGCTCCGATTCACGCGCCGCCAGGCGACATGGTTCAAGACCTTCGCGGACGCCGCGATTGTCGACACCTCGGACCGGCCCGAAGAGACCACGGAACGGCTCTTGACCATGATTCAACGCTGAATCAATGACCTTCCATAAACCAGCGCATGTCGGGGGGGGCCAGGCCCACTGCTGGAAGGTTTGCACCCAGAGGGATCGATCCGCCAGGTAGGTCCGCGCTTTGTTCCACCACTGCAGCACGTCACTATCATGGCAATCAGGATGGAATGCCGGCCAGGTCTGCGCGGCCGCCAACCGGTGGCGCCGGTCGGGATGGGTCACGTCGCGATGGAATTCGAGGTCCAGGTTCAATCGTTCGAGGCGGACCAGGATCTTTGCCACGTAGAAGTAATCGGATGCCGGCGGTTCGGACTCGCCGTACGAATAGGACGTCGTGGCCCGCCACAGATTCAGGCCGGTTTGGCAGGTGTCGGTTCGGCGGCCCGAGAGGGGGTGACGACTTTCGCCAGGTCGTCCACGAACTGGGCGCGACGCTCCGCCGCCATGAGCCACGGATGGCGCCACCGAGCGAGCGCGCCCCGGATTTTCGCCCGAAGCTCCGTGTCGGTCGTGACCCGCGACCAGTCCACGGGGTCCGCCTTCAGGAAACGCTCGGCGAGCGAGACCAGCGCGCGCTCCTCCTCCGCGAGCGCCTGGGCGAGCGGCTCGAGATCGGCCGAGGGCGGCGGCTCGGGCGCGGGCTCGCGCAGGAGCGTCGTCGTGATCCGCCGCGCCGGAAGCGTCACGTCCTCCGCCGTCCACTCGGCGGAGTCCCTGGCGCCGGGGGACCGGGCCAGCCAGACCCGGCGGCGCGATTTTCGCCCGGCCAGCGCCACCTGGATTCCCGACGTCCCCCAGGAGTCCTCGATGTAGTTGCCCGAGTCGACGATCTCGACGCTCCCCTTGGACCCGCTGAGCTTCCCCTCGTACGTGAGGTATTTGAGGTCGTGGTCCGCGGTCATCACGGCGACGGATTTTTCGATCAGATCGGTGTCCGGAACGCGCCAGCTCTTCAGCTTGCCGCCCCGCTCGAGAAAGAGATCGTAATGATCCTTCCCCTCGGGGGCGCCGGTATGCCGGGAGATCGTAAAGCGCGCCATGGCGATCCAGCAATCCGCAATCGGCAATCAGCAATCCGAAGTCGTCGTCACTCCGCTATCCCAACCCAAAGCGTTTGATTTTTCGATAGAGCGTCCGCTCCCCGATCCCCAGGAGCTGGGCCGCCTTCTCCCGGTTTCCCTGGCTGATGGCCAGCGCCTGCCGGATCAGCTCCTTCTCCGCGGTCTCGAGATGGACTCCCGTCGCGCCGGCTTCACCAGGCTCCCCGTCGTCGTCCGACCGGGGGGTCGTGATGTAGTTGGGCACGTCGTCCACGTCGAGGACGTCGTCCTTCGTCAGCACGATCATGTTCTCGATCGCGTTGCGGAGCTCGCGCACGTTGCCGGGCCACGGGTACTTGTAGAAAAGCTGCATCGCCTCGGGCGTGATCCGCGCGATCGGCTTCTTGTGGGTCGCCGACAGCTCCTTGATGAAAGTGTCCACGAGGAGGGGCAGGTCGTCGAGCCGCTCCCTCAGCGGCGGCAGCTCGATCGTCACCACCTTGAGCCGGAAGTAGAGGTCCTCGCGGAACTTGCCCTCGCGGATGAGCGACTCGAGCTTCTGGTTCGTGGCGCAGACGAGCCGCACGTCGACCTTGATCGGCTCGTTCGACCCGACCCGGAAAATCTCGCCGTACTCGAGCACGCGGAGGAGCTTCACCTGGATCGCCAGGGGCATGTCGCCGATCTCGTCGAGGAAGAGCGTTCCCTGGTGGGCGTACTCGAAGCGGCCCTTCCGGTCGTACGTGGCCCCGGTGAACGCGCCTTTGACGTGGCCGAAGAGCTCGCTTTCCAGGATGCTTTCCGAGAGCGCGGCGCAGTTCAGGGGCACGAAGTGG
>DASXTT010000032.1:0-4659 GCA_036505255.1 Planctomycetota bacterium
TTCGAGGTGTCGCACGCCCCGGTGGACGGCGACGGGCGGATCGACGTCGCGGCGCTCGAACGGCTCATTACGCCGCGGACCCTCCTGGTCAGCCTCATGGCCGCCAACAACGAGGTCGGCACGATCCAACCCGTGAGCGAGGTGGCCTCGCTGTGCCGCGCGCGGCGGATCGTCTTCCATTCGGACGCGGCGCAGGCCGCGGGCAAGGTCGCCCTGAAGTTCGAGGCGGACCTCGTCACGATCTCGTCCCACAAGATGCACGGACCGCGCGGCGCGGGGGCCCTTTATGTCCGGCCGGGGATTACTCTGGCGGCCCGGCAGGTGGGGGGAGGGCAGGAGTTCGAGCGGCGGGCGGGCACGGAGAACGTCGAGGCGATCATCGGCTTCGCGGCCGCGGCGAAGGCGATGGAGTCCGACCGGCGTGAGACCACGGCGCGCGTCGAGCGGCTCAGGTCCCGGCTGGAAGCGGGCCTCCGGGCCGCTTCTCCCCTGCGCCTCAACGGCTCCAGGTCGGACATCCTGCCGCACATCGTGAGCGCCACCTTCCCCGGCTGCGACGGCGAGGCGATGGTCATCGCCCTGGACGCGAAGGGGCTGTGCGTTTCGAGCGGCTCCGCGTGCGCCTCGCAGAGCATGGTCCCGTCGCACGTCCTCCTCGCGATGGGCCGGTCGGCCGAGGAGACGCGGGCGACGATCCGCTTCTCGCTCGGATGGGACTCGACGGAGGCGGACGTCGACGCCGCCGTTGCGCTCGTGCCTCCGGTTGTTGCGCGGCTTCGCGCGATTGCCCCGGCGGGCCGTCCGTGAAGCCCGCGATCGTGCTCGTCACCGCTCCGGACGCCCGGAGCGCCGCGCGCATCTCCGACGCGCTCGTGGGGGAGCGGCTCGCCGCCTGCGTGACGGTCGTGCCCGGGGCGCGATCCACCTATCGATGGAAAGGGAAGATCGAGCGGGCGCGGGAGTCGGTGCTCCTGGTCAAGACGAGGGCGGCGCTCGTCCGGCGCGTGGAGCGGCGCGTGCGGGAGCTTCATCCGTACGAGGTGCCCGAGATCATCGCGCTCCAGGTGGCGGCGGGGGAGGCGCGCTACCTGCGGTGGCTCGGGGAGTCGACGCGGCCGTGAACTTCTTCACCAAGATGACGCTGGGGGCGGCGGCGGTCCTGCTCGCCGCCGTGGCGGCCGTCCTTCTTTTCCGGTCGCGCGAAGCGGCGCGCGTGGAAGCGCTGATGCGCGAGGCGGTCGGATGGGCGGCGGCCGGTGAGGCGGAGCGGGTCGCCGAGCTGATCGACCCCGACTTCGAATCCGGCGGGTGGAACGCGGCGGCCGCCCGTGCCGAGATCCGGCGACGCATTCGCCCCGGCGCGTTCGAGAAACTGGAACTGATCTCCATCGGGGTGAGCGTCAACGGCGACGAGGCGCGGGTGAATCTCGTCCTCAAGTGGCCCCTGCCGGAAGCGCGCCTCAACCTCGAGGCCGAGCAGGCGGCGGTGGTCCGGCTCCGGAAGCGCGAAGGAGCCTGGAAGGTCGTCGGATTCCAGGAATCCGGCGACCGGAGGTGGTGATATCGTTTTGGTATCAAAATGATATCAAATTGATATCACGCCGTCCCGCGACCGCCCCCCTCAGGCTCGAGACTCGGAACTTCAGAAACCGGGATCTGGAATCTGGGAACTGGGAACGGATCCAACAGGCTAAAACCCCACGGCGTCCCGGATCGGCCGGGTGATGGAGTGTCCCACTTCGGTGAAGAAGAGGAAGTGGGCCGCCCAGACAACGAGGACTAAGATAAGCACCCGGATCAGGATCTTCCGCAGGCGGCTCGGCCGTCGGCCGAACCGGTCCCCCACGGCCTCGGCGCCCGCCGGCGTGCCGCAGTAGAGGCAGCTGCCGTTCGCGGACAGCATCCGGTTGCACTTGAAGCAGAGCGCCATGTCTCCACCCCCAGAGACATTGTGCCCCCGGATGGGGCGGGAGGCAACCCGGTTGGACGAATATGGGTCAGATCGCCCCAGCCCATGCGCCGCGGGCCCCGATTCCGGATGAAAAATGGAGTTCCGGGGATGGCACGGCCCTTGCGAGCTTGCCTCCGGAGCCGACGGAATCGCCGCCCTCGCGGCGGCGGGGAGGACCCATGGAAGCGACATCGGACGCGGTCGGAATGCCGGAGCTCGAGGTGCGCGGTGGCGACGAGGGCTGGCTGGCGACCACCCCGTGGTGGATGATCTCGGCGGGCCTCCACCTGGTCCTCCTCCTCGTCGCGACGCTCTTCTACGTCGAACGTTTCACGTCGGTGGATTCCCCCCCGATCGGTATCCAGTACGAGAGCTCCCACGGCCTTCTCGAAGACCAAGGCCCCTCCGTGGACAAATTCATCCGCGAGCACCTTGTCAAAGATGACGTGACGGCCCCCGTTGAAGAACACTTCGTGTTCGACCCGACGGCGGCGCTCGGGGATCACATAGAGAGCGATGACAACGAGGAATTCCACATGAGAAAGGGGGAAAGCGAGAAGCTGCACGGGTATATCCCGGGTGGGGTGCCGGGCATACTCGGAAGGACCGCCGGGCAATCGCCGGGGACCACCGACATCATGGGGGTGGGTCCGGGAGGAGGACGATCGGGTCGATATGGCACCCGTTTCGGCGGGAAGAAGAACCTGATCACCGCTTACTTCCCGGGGGGGCCTGACACCGAAAGCGCGGTCATCGCCGCCCTCAAGTGGCTCGCGCGCCATCAGAACCCCGACGGCTCCTGGGGCGCCCGGAGCTTCTCCGATCAGTGCGTCGGGACCAAGTGCTCGGGCCCCGGCGACGCCGAGCACGACACCGGAGTCACCGGCCTCTCGCTCCTCGCTTTCCTCGGTGCGGGATACACCCACCTTTCCAAGGATGAATACCCGGACCCTCTGGTCCCGGGGAGGAAGCTGAGGTTCGGCGACGCGGTCAAAAACGGCCTGAAGTGGCTCCTGTCGAAGCAGGATACCGAGGGGTGCATCGGCAGCCGCGGCACGAAGTTCATGTACAACCACTCGATCGCGGCCCTGGCGCTTTCCGAGGCCTACGGGATGTCCGCGACCCAGCTCTTCAAGGGGCCGGCGCAAATGGCCGTCGACTTCGTCCTCGCGGCTCAGAATCCGGACCGGGCGTGGCGCTACACGAAGCAGCCCGGCGACAACGACAGCTCCGTCACGGGCTGGGCGATCATGGCGCTGAAGTCGGCGGAGCTCTCGGAATTGCAGGTGCCGACCCGCGAGTCCTACGAGAAGGCGAAGAAATGGTTCGACGAGGCCACCAACCCCTCCGGCTACTACCGCGTGGGATACAACGCCCGGGCTTCGGGGCCCGTGTACATCCCGGGAGTGAATGAGAACTTCAAGCACCACGAGTCGATGACGGCCGTCGGCGTTCTGTGCCGGATCTTCATGTCGAAGGACAAGAAGGACCCGACCCTTGGGGGCGTCCAGCTCCTGGTTTCCGACCTGCCCGCCTGGAAGCCCGACCTCATCGACTATTACTACTGGTATTACGCCTCACTGGCGCTCTTCCAGTACGACGCCCCGAACGGGCCGTACTGGAAGAAGTGGAACGAGGCGATGAAGGACGCGCTCGTGCCGAACCAGAAGACGGCGAAGGACGGCTGTGCGAACGGGTCGTGGACTTCCGAGAACGAGCGGTGGGGAGCCGAGGGCGGCCGGGTGTACGCCGTGGCGATCAACGCGCTGACGCTCGAGGTGTACTACCGGTACCCGAACATCATCGGCGGGACCAGATGACTACAGCAGCTTGAGGTCGGCGAGGACCCGCTTGAGCTTCGCCTCGTTCGCGGGGGCCATCTCGCAGAGGGGGGGCCGCACCTCGCCCGTCCCCCGCCCCATGAATTTCAGCGCGGCCTTCACCGGGACCGGATTGGATTCGAGGAAGAGCGCCTTCATCAGCGGAAAGAGCCGCCGATGGAGGGCCCGAGCCCGCTCGACATTCCCCTTCGCCGCGGCGGCGCAGAGGTCCGCCATCTCGCGCGGCACGACGTTCGCCGCCACGCTGATCACCCCCGCCGCCCCCTGCATCATGAGCGGATAGGTGAGCGCGTCGTCGCCCGAGACGACCGTGATGCCGCACTCGGCGTGGATCTGCGCCGCCTGCTCGACCGACCCGCTCGCCTCCTTCACCGCGACGATGTTCCGGATCTTCGCGAGCCGCGCCACGGTCTCCGGAAGCAGGTTGACCCCCGTGCGCCCCGGCACGTTGTAGAGACAAACCGGAAGCGACGTCGCCTTCGCCACCGCCTCGTAATGGCGGAAGAGCCCCTCCTGCGAGGGCTTGTTGTAGTACGGCGTGACGACCAGGACGGCATCGGCCCCCAGCGCCTCCGCCGCCTTCGTCTGCTCGATCGTGGTCCGCGTGTCGTTCGTCCCGGTGCCCGCGACGACCGGAGCCTTCGTCCTGGCCGCGCGGATCACCGTCCGCAGGATTTCCGAGCGCTCGTCCGCCGTCAGGACCGGGGATTCGCCCGTGGTGCCGAGCGGCACGAGGCCGTCGGTCCCGTTCTTCAGGAGGAAATCGGCGTGCTCCTTGAGGGCCGCGGCGTCCACCCGACCGTCCCGGAACGGGGTGACCATCGCGGCCATTGATCCACGAAAGATGTCGGGGCTCATAAAGGGAAT
>DASXTT010000033.1:0-3451 GCA_036505255.1 Planctomycetota bacterium
GTGGGTCAGAACCTGATCCACGAGTCGCACCCGGAGTTCCAGGCGGAGGCGTCGCGCGGCGAGATTCAGAGGAGCGTCTACCTGACCCTGACGTGGAATTTCTGATGGCGCGCAACCTTGCGTGGGGGAAGCGGCGTCGGCTCCCGCCGGCGCTCGCGGCGATTCTCCTCGGGCTGATCGGCGCGGGCCCCTCGGTGCGGACCTCCGCCGGCCAGGATCAATCCAAGAAGCTGCCCGAGTACGTCGTGAAGGCCGGTTTTCTCTACAACTTCGCCAAGTACGTCGAGTGGCCCGCGGACGCCTTCGAGAAGCGGGAGGCCCCCATCGTCATCGGGGTCGTGGGCGCGGACCCCTTCGGCCAGGACCTGGACAAGACCTTGAAGGACAAGACCGCGCAGGACCGGCCGTTCGCCATCCAGCGCTTCCGCGACGCCGCCGCCCTTCAGCGCTGCCACATCCTGTTCGTCCCCAAGTCGGAGAAAGCCCGGATGGCCGAGATCCTCAAGAAGCTCGACGAATGGCCCACGCTCACGGTCGGGGAGGAGGAGGGCTTCGCGAAGGCCGGAGGCGCCGTCAACATCCTGATCGAGAGGGAGCGGCCGCGGCTCGAGGTGAATCCCGACGCGGCGGAGAAGGCGAAGCTGACCATCAGCGCCAAGCTCCTGAAGCTGGCGACCATCGTCAAGTCGGAGAAGTGAGCGATGGCAGACCGGCGCTTCCTGCGGGACATGTCGATCCGGGAGAAGCTCCGGGCCATCATCCTGATCATCAGCGGGATTTCCGTCGTCGGAGCGTGCGCCGTCTTCGTGACCTACCAGTGGTTCACCTCGCGCGACGACCAGGCGCGCAAACTGGAGATCATGGCGAACATCGTCGGCGACCAGAGCACCGCGGCCCTGGAGTTCGAGCAGGAGCCCCAGGCGGCGGCCATCCTGGCCTCGCTCAAGGCGGAGCGGCAGATCGTCGCGGCCGCCGTCTACGCCAGGGACGGGCGGATCTTCGCGAAGTTCGTGCGCGAGGGAGCCGAAGGCGACCGCATCGCCCTTCGACCCGGTCCGGTCGGACAATCGTTCGACGGCGGCGACCTGCTCATCTTCCGGCCGCTCCTTTCCGGCCAGGAGAGGATCGGGACCATCTTTCTCCGGGCCGACATGTCGGACGCCTGGCACCGCCTCTGGGTCAACCTCGCGACGGTCGGACTGGTGCTGCTGGGCGCCGCCGCGGCCATCCTGTTCCTCTCGGCGAAGCTGGGCAAGCTGATCTCGGAGCCGATCGGGCGGCTGTCGGAGGTGGTGCAATCGATCTCGGCCCGGCGCGACTATTCCATCCGCGTCGAGGGGGGAGGCCGCGACGAGCTGGGCCGACTCATCGACGGCTTCAACGACATGCTCCTGCAGGTCGAGCAGAGGAACTCGGCCCTGGCGAAGGCCCGCGACGAGCTGGAGATGCGCGTCCAGGAGCGCACCCGCGAGCTCCAGGAGAAGGAACTCCGGCTCACCGAGGCGCACGAGATCGCCCAGCTGGGGAGCTGGGAGTGGATTCCCGCGACGAACAAGGTGGTCTGGTCGGACGAGGTGTTTCGGATGACCGGCGTCCTCCCGACAAAGTTCACGGGCGTCCTTCCCGATGCGGTGATGGTGAACCACCCCGACGACCGCCAGGCGATCCAGGATGCCCTGGAGGCGTCGCGGGCGAAGCGGGAGCCCCTCTCCACCGACACGCGCATCATCCGCCCCGACGGGTCGATCCGGTATCTCCACGTGCAGGGCAAGCCCGTGCTCGATGACGCGGGCCACGTCGTGCGCCTCGTCGGCACCGTGCAGGACATCACGGAGCGGAGGCGGGCCGACCAGGCGATCCTGACCCTGAATGCCGAACTGCGGTCCCGCATGGAGGAGCTCGCGGCGGTGAACAAGGAGCTCGAGGGTTTTTCCTATTCGGTGTCGCACGACCTGCGGGCGCCCCTGCGCGCCATCGACGGATTCTCCCGCATGCTCATCGAGGACTTCGCGGAGCGCGTGGATGGGGAGGGCCGACGCTACCTGAACGTCATCATGGAAAACACGCGCAAGATGGGCCAGCTGATCGACGACCTCCTGGAATTCTCCCGGATGGGCCGCAAGGCGCTCCTGACCACCCCCCTGGACATGGAGGGCCTGGTGAAGCAGGTCTGCACCGACATGCGGACCGCTCATCCGGACCGGGCGCTCGAGATGAAGGTGGGGCCCCTGCCGCCCTCCCAGGGCGATCCCGCCATGATCAAGGTGGTGTTCGCGAACCTCCTGTCCAACGCGGTCAAGTACTCGCGCGGCCGGAATCCCGCGGTGATCGAGGTCGGCGCGCGCGTCGACGCGAACGAGACCGTCTACTTCGTGCGGGACAACGGGGTGGGCTTCGAAATGCAGTACGCCAACAAGCTGTTCGGGGTCTTTCAGCGGCTCCATCCCTCCCACGAATTCGAGGGGACGGGAGTCGGGCTCGCGCTCGTCCAACGGATCGTCCAGCGGCATGGAGGCCGCGCCTGGGCCGAGGGCCAGGTGGGCGCGGGCGCCACGATTTCGTTCGCGCTTCCGCGCCGCCAGGAGGAAAGTGAAGCTCCGGAGAGAATGAAGTCGGCGGCCGGGCCCTGACCGGGGCCCTTCCCGCGGCGGATATAATTGTCCTTATCGTCTGGAGCGACTTGCGACGCAGATGGACGCCATGGAAAAACAACTGCGCATCTTGTTCGTGGAGGATTCTCCCGAGGACGCGGAGCTCGAGGAGCGCGACCTGAGGAAGGGCGGGCTGGACTTCGTCTCCAGGCGCGTCCAGTCGCGCGAGTCGCTCCAGGCGGCATTGCGGGAGTTCAAGCCCGACCTCGTGATTTCCGACTATTCCCTGCCCGGCCTCGACGGCATGGCCGTCCTCCAGATCGTGCGCGAGATCGACACGGTCGTGCCCTTCATCTTCGTTTCCGGCACGATCGGCGAGGAGCGGGCGATCGACAGCCTGAAGAGCGGCGCGACGGACTACGTGGTCAAGGATCGCCTCGCGGGGCTGGTCTCCAAGGTCCGTCGGGCGCTCCGGGAGGTCGACGACCGGGAACGGCAGAAGCGGCTGGAGCAGGAACTGCGCCAGGCACAGAAGATGGAGGCGGTGGGCCGGCTCGCGGGGGGCGTCGCGCACGATTTCAACAACCTGCTCACGGTCATTTCGGGCTACACGGAACTGGCGCTCGCGCGCATCCCCCCGAAGGACCCGGGCCGGGCGGACCTGGAGCAGGTCCTGCGGGCCTCGGAGGGCGCCGCGGCGCTGACGCGCCAGCTTCTCGCGTTCAGCCGGCGGCAGGTCATGACTCCGGTGATCCTGAATCTCAACCAGCGCGTGAACGAGATGGGGAAGATGCTCCAGCGGATCATCGGCGAGGACGTGGAGCTGGTGACGCGGCTCGACCCCGCGCTGTGGAACGTGA
>DASXTT010000034.1:0-2479 GCA_036505255.1 Planctomycetota bacterium
TGGGCGAAGACCTCCCTCTCGATGCTGGCCTGCTCGGCCGTCAGGTGGCCCGCATCGAGGCCCGCCTTGATCGCGCCCTCAAGATCGAGCGGCGAGTAAAAAGTCTGCTCGAGTCCGCCGCCCCAGCCCCGTTCGACGCGCACGGAGGTGTGCCGGGCCAGCATGCCGCGATCCGCTTCGGTGATTCCCAGGCCGTCCTTCCCTCCAAAGTGCCGCCCGTACTGCTTGTGACAGAAGGGCGACCACTCGGCCAGCTGGTCGACGACATGAAAGAGGTGTGCGGTGCGGGAGATGTGGATTTCGCACTTCAGTGCCCCCGCGTCGACGATTTCCGGCTTCGGATCCTGCGCGGGCACTCCCAGGAGTCCAAGCAGTACCGCGATTCGAATGGCCATGCGTGACCCTCCGCGGGAATCCGGATATTAGACACAACAGCGTCCGGCCGGGTTTGATTTTCTTTCCGGCTTGAAACCCGCAACTTCAGGATCTGGGATCTGGGATCCGGGCGCTGGGTACTTTGAAGGTAAACCGCAACTCTCGTTCGACCGTGGTGTTCCATCCATGAAGAAGCTCTTCAAAGGGGACAACCCATGCGTCAACTCGCCGCGATCCTTCTGGCCACCCTCATGGCCGCGCCCCAGGACGAGGGCACGGGGCCGACCGGACGCACGCTGATCGACGCGTTCGTGCGGGCGAGGCTCAAGGACCTCAACCTCCCCCAGGTCGGGCCCGCCGACGACGCCGAATTCCTCCGGCGCGTCTCCCTCGACATCACCGGCACCATCCCGACGATGGAGCGCGTCCAGAAGTTCCTGACCGACCCCGCGGACGACAAGCGCGTGAAGCTCGTCGACGAGCTCCTCGCGAGCGAAAAATTCGCGGACCACATGGCCACCGTCTGGTCGGGCCTCCTCGTGGGCTACGGCGACGGCGGCCAGGGCGGCCTCGCGCGGCTCATGGTCCATCGCTCGATGAAGGGCCTCTTCGCGAAGAACGTGCCGTTCGACGAGTTCGCGCGCCAGGTCATCACCGCGGAGGGCAACCTCCCGGTCGGGCGCGGCATGGCCCAAGGCATGATGAAAGATGACGAGGAACTCCCCGAAGGCGTGAATGGACTCGTCGGGTTCTTCGTCGCGACCCAGCGCACGGCCCAGCGCGAGATGCCGCAGGCCCTCGCGGGCAAGTTCTCGCGCGTCTTCCTCGGGACCCAGATCCAGTGCGCCCAGTGCCACGACCACCCCTTCGACAAGTGGACCCAGGAGGACTTCTACGGGATGGCCGCCTTCTTCACGCAGGTGACCGTCCGGCGCGAGGACAAGAAGGACGCCAAGGACAAGGAGTACTCGTTTGTCGTGGCCGATCGCGAGATGGGACGGCGGGGCGGGCAGGGGATCATGATCCCGGATTCGAAGAACAAGACGCCCATCAAGCCCTCCTTCCTCGTCACGGCGGGGAAGCCCCAGGCGGGCGAGGAATTCCGGACCGCCTTCGCGCGGCTCCTGACCTCGAGGGAGAACGCCCAGTTCGCGCGCTCCTTCGTGAACCGGACCTGGGGCCGCTTCATGGGCCGCGGCTTCGTGAACCCGGTCGACAACTTCGACGCGAAAAATACCCCGACCCATCCCGACCTGCTCGACGCCCTCTCGAAAGCCTTCACCGAGCACGCGTACGACGTGAAGTGGCTGATCTGTGAGATCGTGATGTCCGACACCTACCAGCGGACGTCGCGCTCGAAGAAACGGGACACCGAAATGGAGAAGTACGGCGCCGTCGCCTCCGTGCGGGCTCTCACCCCGGAGCAGATCATGAACTCGCTCCTGACGGCCGCCTCGGCCGGCGGAGATCCGCAGGGCGCCTTCCGGCCTCGCGAGCTGCTCGGCGTCTTCCGCGACTTCCGGTACGCCTTCGGCGACGACGAGGGGGCCGAGGTGGTCGATTTCCAGGGGACGATCCCCGCGGCGCTCGTCATGATGAACAGCCCCGCGGTCCAGAAGGCGACGATGGGCACGGCGCGGGGCGGCGGCGGCCGCCTGGCGCAGATCGTCTCGCTCTACAAGAATCCGAAGGACCAGGTGACGGCCATGTTCGCGGCGACGCTCTCGCGCGGCCCGACGGTCGCCGAGCTGAACCGATTCATGCCGATCGCCGCGAAGGGGCCCCAGGGCGCCGAGGACGTCTTCTGGACGCTCCTGAACTCGAGCGAGTTCCTCTTCAACAAGTGAGGAAGCGCATAACGCATCACGCATCACGGAAGGCCACACGTGGGCTCGCTCCGAAATGCGTAATGCGTAATGCGTGATGCGCCCCCAACCCTCCCGGTATAATTCCCCCATGCCCCCGGAGCCCCCCATGGTCCACGCCTCGGCCCAGGCGATCTTCGACGCCGAGCTCGCGAAGATCCGCGAGGCGGGGCTCTTCAAGGACGAACGCGTCCTCCTCGGGGCGCAGGGCCCCGCGGTCCGCGTCGGGTCGCGCGAGG
>DASXTT010000035.1:0-3261 GCA_036505255.1 Planctomycetota bacterium
TGCGCCAGGGCCAGCGCCTCGCACAGGTCCTCGTTGAGCGCCATCGCGCGGGCGATGGTCCGGGAAATCTGCGCCGCCTCCATGCTGTGCGTGAGGCGGGTGCGGTAATAGTCGCCCTCGTGGTTGACGAAGACCTGGGTCTTGTATTCAAGCCGCCGGAACGCCGCGGAGTGGATCACGCGATCGCGGTCGCGCTGATACGCGGTGCGATACGGATGCTCCTCCTCCGGATGACGCCGGCCCCGATGACGCCCCGCCTTGGCCGCGAACGGAGCGAGAGTGCGTTCCTCCCTTTCTTCAAGCTCCGCACGAGTAATCATGAGCCCGGACTCCACGGGGAAGTCACGAGTCGTGGGTCGAGAGTCGAAAGTCGAAAACAAGAGGTCACGAGTCGGCCGTCCCGAGTCACGTGTTCGGAGAGCGGGTCGCTGGAGTTCTCATGTCTTGTCGCCATGACTCTCGACCCCCGACTGAAAACCCGCGACTTCTTTCCGCGACTCTCGACCCTTGACGCTCGACTCACGACTTCATCGTTGGAAGTATCTCATCAATCATGGCCAGTAGTTCATTGAGATCGGCCACCGTTATGTCGGCCATATGCGCGATCCGGAAGGATCGGTCCCTGATCTTCCCGTACCCCTCCGAGATCGTGACGCCCCGCTTCGCCAGCTCCGCGTTGAGCTTCCCGACGTTGATTCCCTTCGTGTTCCGGATCGCCGTGAGCGTCACCGACTCATACCCCGTCTCGGGGAAGATCGCGAACTGTTCCCTGGCCCACGCCCGGCAGGTCTCGGCCATCTGCCGGGTGCGCGCGAACCGGGCCTGGAATCCCTCCTTCATCATCCGGTCCAGCTGGACGTCGAGCGCGTGGACGAGCGAGATCGCCGGCGTCTCGGGCGTCTGGTTCTTGTCGTCGTACTTCTGGTACTGGAGGAGGTCGAAGTAGTGGCCGCGGTCGGGCACCCCGGCCGCCTTCTTCAGGGCGCGCGGGCTCGCCGCCGCCACGGTCAGGCCGGGCGGAAGGCCGAATGCTTTCTGCACCCCCGCGAAGAGAAGATCGATCCCGAGCGCCTCGAAGTCCATGTCCACCCCGGCCATGGAGCTGACGGCGTCCACGCAGAACATCACGTCGGTGTGCTTCCGGACGACCTCGGCGATCTCCTTCAGCGGATTCATCAGGCCGGTGCTCGTTTCGTTGTGGACGAGCATGAGGGCGTCGTATTTCCCCGTCGCGAGCAGCCGCCCGATCTCCTCCGGCCGGTTGGGGCGGCCCCATTCGACGGAGTACGCGTCGGCGGCGCGGCCATTCTCCTTCGCGATCTCATGCCACCGCTCGGAGAAGGCGCCGCACGTGCACGAGAGGATCCGCTTCGTGGAGAGGTTCCGGACCGAGCACTCCATGGCGCCCGTGGCGGACGACGTGAAGAGAAAGACGCGTCCCGCCGTCACGTGAAGCAGCTGCTTGAGTTTCTCGCGCGTCCGCGCGTGGAGCGTCTCGTACTCTTTGGCCCGATGGCTGATCATCGGCACGCTGCACGCCTTCAGCACGTCCGGGTGGACCTCCACGGGTCCCGGAATGAAGAGCTTGAGGTGGTCGGCCATGTTGTTCCCTAGTTCGCGAATCGGAGCCGGCACATGAGGAATCCCGACAGCATTTTCGGATAGAAGTCGGTCGATTTCTGCGGAAACCGCTCGCCGTGGCGGACGACGCGCCGGATCTGCTCCATCCGGACCGGGTTGACGATGAAGGCGCAGACGGCGCGGCCGGACACCACCCGATCCACCGCCTCGTCCGCGGATCGGACGTAGTCCACGAACCGCTCGTGCGCGGTGTCGTCGGGCGTGATCCCCATCATCCCCTCGAGAATCACCGTGTGGAGGATGTTCACGTCGAGCGAGCGCCAGTCCAGCGACCGGGGCGCGGCGACGCGCCCGGCGGTGGCCGAGGTGTCGCGGATCCGGAGGCGAGCGTGGGCGACGGAGGGGAGCGCGAGCCCGAAGGCGGGCGCCTCCTTCCCGTCGGCCCGCACGGTTTCGATCATCTCCGCCCGCGCGCGCCGCTCCTCGAGAGGATTCGCGAAGGTCCAGGTCTTCACATCGAAAATCCCCGACAGCTTCTCCAGGAATGCTTCGCGATTGACCGGAGGCCGGTCCCGGATCACGCGGTGGGTCGGGAAGCAGGTGAGCCCCGGATCGTCCATGTTGACGAAGGTGGCCAGGACGTTCTCGTACGATTCCGCCCCCGGGCCCCGTCGGCCCGCGGCGGCGCACTCACGACGGTACGCCAGGGCCGTCTCGTACCGGTGGTGGCCGTCGGCAATGATCGCCTCGCGGGGCTCCATCGCGCCGACAATCCGCCGGATGGCCTCGCCGTCCCCGATCCGCCAGGCCGCGTGCTCCTCGCCGAAGTCGTCGACCGCCCGGAGCTCCGGGGGCCGCGCCGAGGTCGCCGCGTCCGAGGCCTTCGCGATCTCGCCGGCGGGATCAGAGTACAGGAGGAAGATGTGACCCAGGTGGGTTGCGGTGGCCCTTAGGAGTTTCAGTCGATCGACCTTGGGGCCGGCATGCGTCTCCTCGTGCGGGTGGATGCGCCCCTCCCCGTATTCCTCGAGGCGGACCATGGCGCAGATGCCTTTGCGCGTTCTCCGCGTGCCCTCGAAGGTATAGGTCTGGTGGATCGCGTACAGGGCCGGCTCGGGATCCTCCACCAGGATGCCGTCGCGGACCCACTCCTCCAGCGTCGCGGCCGCCGCCCCGTACTTCTTATCCCCCGTCGCATCCCCCGGCTCCTCTTTCCGTTTGTCCACGCGGATGATGTGGTTGGGATGGCGGGCGTAATACTCCTCGCGAAGCCGGTCGTCGACCTTGTCGTAGGGCTGCGCCACGACCTTCGACAGGTCCCCCACACGGGCCGGGTCGTAGTGAAACGCGCGAAAGGGGTGGATCTCAGGCATTGGCGTAGGTTCCCGCCTTGCGCACGGCCTTTCGCACGATCCGGTCGTAGAGTCCCTCGTACCGGGGAACGACCTTGTCGGTGCTGAATTCCCGGATCGCGCGATCCCGCCCCGCCTGCCCGTAGCGCCGCGCCAGCGCGGGACATCCCGCGATCTCCTCCATCCGCTCCGCGAGACCCTCCACGTCGCCGACGTCGACCATGCACCCGGTGACACCGTCCTGTACGACCTCGGCGATTCCTCCGGCGCGCGTGGCGACCACCGGGACGGCGCAGGCCATGGACTCGAGGGGCGCCAGGCCGAATCC
>DASXTT010000036.1:0-1920 GCA_036505255.1 Planctomycetota bacterium
TACTGCAAGCCGTTCCTGAAGACCGACGCGCCCACCAAGGATTTTCCGCCGGTCCGGACCTACGCCAGCAAGTCCTTCCTCATCGTCCCCGTCGTCGCCCGCAGCGAGGGCATCCGCACGACGCCGCGGCCGATCGGCGTCCTGTGCGTCACGGACAAGAAGACGCGCGAGCCCTACCACGCCCACGACCAGGAGTTCATGACGATCTTCGCCGCCCAGGTGGGGATCACGCTCCAGAACGCGCGGCTCTTCGAGCGGTCGACCGTCGACACCCTCACCGGGCTCTACACCCGGCAGTTCTTCTTCGCCCGCCTCGAGGAGCACATCGCCGCATGTCGGTCCCAGAGCTCCCCGCTCTGCGCCCTCATGCTCGACCTCGACCACTTCAAGGAGAAGAACGACCAGTTCGGCCACGCCGCGGGGGACATCGTCCTGGCCATGACGGCCGCGGTGGCCAAGGACCGCATCGAGGAAGCGCAGGGGATGGTCGCCCGCTTCGGCGGTGAGGAATTCATCGCCGTCCTCCCCTCGATACCCCTGCCCCGCGCCCGGGAGATCGCCGAGGAGATCCGGAAGGGCACCGAGAAGCGCAAGATCTCCGTCGAGGGGAAGGAGATCCCGACGACCGTGAGCATCGGGGTCGCGGAACTGCGCGAGACCGACACGCCCGAGACGGTGGTGAAGCGCGCCGACGCCGCCCTCTACGCCGCGAAACGGAGCGGACGAAACAAGGTGATGGCCGACGAGGACATTGAGGTGTAGCTACCCGTTTCCCGTTCCCCGTTTCCCGTTTCCACTTTCGGAAGCTTCCAGCTTGAAGCTTCAGAAGCTGGGAACTGGATACTGGGAACTGGAAGCTCACTATTTTCGGACCGGCCCCCGGGCGCGCAAGGTCAGCCGGATCGGAACTTCAGGGAACGGTAGGTACTGGCGCACCTTGTTCTCCAGGAACCGGTGGTAGTCCGGCGTGAAATTGCGCGGGTCGTTCACGAAGATGATGAAGGTCGGCGGTTTCACCCGCGTCTGCGTCGCGTAGTAGATCTTCGGCTGTCGCGTCCCCCGCGTCCCCGGCGACCGCTCGGCCTGCGCCCGCTGGATCACGCGATTCAGCTCC
This sequence comes from Planctomycetota bacterium, assembly GCA_036505255.1. GTDB lineage: Bacteria > Planctomycetota > MHYJ01 > MHYJ01 > JACPRB01 > DASRJF01. The sequence continues at coordinate 1,115 of DASXTT010000036.1, forward strand.
GCGGTCGGGACCATCTGCGAGGCCTGGTGGACGAGGTCCCCCGCGACCTTGAAGGCGTCCCAGATCCGCTCGGCCTTGAGCGCCGAGATCATCATGACCGGCGCGTAGGGCAGCACCGGCATCGCCTTCTCCAGGTATTCCTCGAACTCGTCGGGTCCGAGCCCCTTCGGGACCCGGTCCCATTTGTTGAGGACGATGACGCACGGCTTCTTCCGCTCCTCGATCATTCCCGCGATCCGCTTGTCCGCCTCGCTGATCTTCTCCATGACGTCGACCAGCAGGAGCACGGCGTCCGCCCGCGCGATCGCCTCGGCGGTCCGGACCTGCGAGAAGAGCTCGACCGTATCCTCCGTCTTCTGCTTCTTCCGCAACCCCGCCGTGTCGATCAGGATGAACTCCTCTTTCCCCCGGCGGACCAGGACGTCCACGGCGTCGCGCGTCGTCCCCGGGATTTCGCTGACCACCACCCGCTCCTCGCCCGCCAGCGCATTCACGAGGGTGGACTTCCCCACGTTCCGCTTGCCCACGACCGCGATCTTCATGGGAATGGCGGGGCCGGATCGGGCCAGCGGCACGCGGCGCAGGACCTCCTCGACCAGTTCCCCCACGAAGCGGCGGTGGGCGGCGCTCACGGGAAAAGCCTCGCCGAAGCCGAGTTCCCCCATCTCAGGCAGCCTCTCGTCGACCCGCGGCGTGTCCGCCTTGTTCGCGACGAGGAGGACCTCCTTCCCGGCGCTCCGGAGGCGTCGGGCGATCTCGCGATCGCGCGGGATGAGCCCCGACAGGGCGTCGACGACGAAGAGAAT
>DASXTT010000037.1:0-1789 GCA_036505255.1 Planctomycetota bacterium
CTGGCGGCTGGTGGCCGTGTCCTCGTCGATCTGGCGCGCCTCGGCGGTCAGCTTCCCTCGCGCGGATTCCAGATCGGCGAGGCTGAAATAGGTCCGGCCCTCCTCCAGCCCGAAATGCTTTTTCAGCTCGGGATGGGTCACCTTGATGAACCGGAGGGAGTGGACGCCCCGCGGGTCCGCGACCATGCGCAGCACGGCCCGGACCGGATCGCCGTCGGGAAAGACCTCGACCCACGTGCCGGTGTCCGGATCCGTGTACCCGCGGAAATTCTCCTTCTCGGTCAGGAACTGGATCAGCTGGCGCGCGAAGGTATCGAAGGGCTTGACCCGGCCCTCGTGCTGGATGGCGATCTCTCTCGCCGCCGAGGTGTCCGTCCCCGGCGGGACCATCACCGCGACCAAGGCCGCGGCCAGGATCCACCTAAGCGCCATCAGTACATCCTCATCCACATCAGCAGGACCAGCGCCGCCGTGTTGAGGCACCAGCCGAGCGAAACCAGGCGGCCGATTTCCAGCGCGGGGCCGGGCCGGCGGACGCTCCAGCGCAAGGCCGCGCCCGCCACGAGGAAGGCCGCCGCGATCCCGGTGGCCGCCATGAGCGCGCCGACGAGGAGCCCGCTCAAAGTCGGCGAGGCCAGGAGGGCGGTCATCCCCCCGATCGTCCCCACGCTCAACAGGACCAGGGCTCCCAGCGTCATCGCGGGGCCGAACGGAGCGGCGGGCGATCCTTTCGCCGACTTGAAGAGCCGCAGGAGCCACGGCTTCAGGAAAAGCATGAACAAAGTCCCCGACACCACCATGATACATCCGAGATAGAGGACGGGCTTGCCGGGATCGTACGACACCTGGAGGATGCTGATCACCGGCCGGACGCGATCGTTGAACGCGCTCTGGTAGAAGGCCCACCCATTGTGAGTAAAGGGGTGATTCACGCCCGTCGTTCCCGTGATGACCGCCCCTGTCGACAGATCGCGCAACGAGAGATCGCTCTCGAACTTTGAGGCCCGACCGGTCCCCTCGTACGGGGGATTCTTGAACCGGACGAGCTCCACCGCGAAGCCGAGATCCGAGAAACTTCGCGGGGCGAATTCGACCGAGACGGCGCCTCCCGGCAGATTCACCTGGGCGCTCTCGCCGAGCATGAGCCAGATCGACTCCCCCGCCGCCTTCTCCGCGACCCGCACCCGGATGGCCGGATTGGCCGGTCTTCCCTTGCTCGGTTCCTCCGGCTGGACCGTGAGTTCCGCGCGCTCGATCCGGCGTACCGCCTCGATGAAGAAATCCATCGGCATGCTCGGATGCTTGACGCGGCTTCCGATCGGCAGGGAGCCCGAGGAGGATTTCCCGGAGGAGCTCGTGATCACGTATCGAAGTCCCTCGGGAAAGGCGAAGATCCACACGCGGCTCATCCGGGGCCGGTACCGGTACGCCGCGGAAAAATCGGGCGCCTCCTGCGAGTGCATGCCCGCGCCGCGGCGCATCGGGGAGTGGCCGGGAAGGAGCGCGAAGGCGTAGTAGGATTCCTTTCGATCGCCCCACTCCATGTCGAAGATCACCGTGGGATTTCCGTCCGGCAGATTCGGATTCTCCTCGGCGCGGCCCCCCTCCCCGATCGTCAGGGACCGCAGTACCTGGCGGAGCGTGACGCGACGGCCGCCGATTTCCAGGGCCTTGCCGAGCGATTCCCGGACATCGAGAACCTTGGTGGTCCCGTTCACCGTCAGGACCAGCGCTCCCATGTCGCCGGAGGTTTCGGTCAGGTTCCGGAAGAGCTCCTCCTCCGGTCCGG
>DASXTT010000038.1:0-28396 GCA_036505255.1 Planctomycetota bacterium
CGGACTGGCTCATGTTGCGCAGCACGTACGCCGGGTGGAAGGTGGCGAAGAGCTTCCGCCCCTGGAAGTCGTGGTACCGTCCGCGAAGCCGGGAGATTCCCTGGGTCGTCCCGAGCAGAGCCTGCACGGCGATGTTCCCGAGCGCGCAGATCCGCCCCGGCTTGATCCAGTCGAGCTGCTTCATCAGGTGCGGGATGCAGGCGGCCATCTCGTCCGGCCTCGGCGTGCGATTGTCCGGAGGCCGGCACTTCAGGATGTTCGCGATGTAGACCTGGTCCCTCCGCACCCCGATCTTCAGGAGCGACCGCGTCAGGAGCTGGCCCGCCCGTCCGACGAACGGTTCGCCCTGCCGGTCCTCATCGGCCCCGGGCGCCTCGCCCACGAACACCACCGGGGCCTTGAGCGTTCCGACGCCGAACACGACCTGGGTCCGCCCCTCGCAGAGTCCGCACTTCCGGCACCGCAGGACCTCCTCCCGCCAGCGGGCGAATTCGGGCGGCATCGGCTCGGCCGGGGCCGGAGCGACCCGGGGAGGAGCGGGTCGGGAACGCACGGGCACCGGCACGGAGGCGGCCGCGGGTGGCGCCGGTGCCGGGGGCGCCGCGCGGATCGCCGACCGGGACAGGGGAAGGAAATCGACCCCGAACAGCCGCTCCATCTCGAGGAGGCGGTCGAGCGGCCGCTTCTTGCCATCCGCCTTCATCTATATTCAGCTCCGCGCACCGCCTGGGGTCACATCCGGGAAATCGCCGCCTCTTCCCTGGCGCTCAGGCGACGGCCGCTTCGAAGAAGATTCACGGACTCCTCGACCACGCGCTTCGTCACATCCTCCAGCGTTCCGGAAATCGAGGCCCCGCTGGCCCGGGGGTGGCCTCCGCCTCCGTATTTCCGGGCGAGGGCGATCCCGTCGATGCCCGGGGTCGTCCTCCAGCTCACCTTGATCCGGGGCGGATCGTCCATTTCGCGGAACAGGATGGCGATCTCGGTCTCCTTCAGCTGCATGAGAAGATCGATGTACTCCTGCGTGTCGCCCGCCGCCATTCCGAGGTTCCGCTCCAGGTCCCGCGGCACCGTCACCCACGCGATCCGTCCCTCTTCGGCCCTTTCGATCCGCCCGATCACCGCGGCGAGGAAGCGCAGCTGGTCGACCGTTTTCTGGCGGTAGAGAAGCTTGGTCAGCTCGCTGGGACGCGCGCCGTGGGACGCCAGTTCCGCCGCATTCAGGAACGTCTCCGGAGTCGTGTTCGAAAAGGCGAACCGGCCCGTGTCCGTCACGAGGGCCGTATAGATGTTGAGCGCGATCGCCCGGTCGGGCCGCACTCCGCTCGCCTTGACGAGTTCCCACACCATCTCCCCGGTCGACGAGAACGAGGGGTCGATCCAGTTGAGATCGCCGAACCGCTCGTTGGACGCGTGGTGGTCGATGTTCACGACTTTGATCGCCTTGCGGTCGAGCGCCGCCGCGATCCGCTCGAGTCGGCTCCACGCTCCCGAGTCGAAGGTGAAGACCGCCTGGTAGGATGGATGGAGGTCCGAGGGATCGCCGCCCACGGACTCGCTCCCCGGAAGGAACGCGTAGTCCGGGAGAACGCCGCGGTCGCAGACGACGTGAGATTTCTTCCCGAGCTTCCGGACCATGTGGTGGAAGGCGAGCTGCGACCCGAGCGCGTCCCCGTCGCTCCGCACGTGGCCCGACACCAGGAAATTGTCGTGGCGGCGGATGAAGTCGAGGACTTTCCGCACGGACCGGCGCGACGCCGCGGAAATGCGGTGGGCGGGCGGCTTCACGCGCACGCGAGCCCCCCGTCGCGCACGGCGATGGCCCGCGCCCGAACGATCTCGTTGGAGGATCCGAAGGGGAGGGCCGCCTTGAGGTACCGCTCCGTGTAGCCGCTCGCGGGGCTTCCCGATTCCTCCACGAGCACCTCGACTTCGCGTCCCACGAACTTCGCGGCGAACCGGTCGGTCAGGTCCGCGGCCAGGCCGCGAAGCGCGTTCAGCCGCGCCTTCTTCAGGGAGGCCGGCAGGTCGGGCCGATCGAAGGCGTCGGTCCCGCGGCGGGGGCTGTAGGGAAAGATGTGGATCCGGCTGAATCCCACGCGTCGGCAGAGCTCCAGAGTCCTGTCGAACGCGGCGTCGGTCTCCGTCGGGAATCCCACGATGACGTCCGTGGTGAAGGCGGGCTCCTCCACCCCGGCGCGGATCCGGTCGACGGTTCTCAGGAACTGCGCCGGGTTGTACCTCCGACGCATGGCGCGCAGGACCTCCTCGTCTCCCGACTGGAGCGGCAGGTGGAAGTGTGGGCAGAACCGGCCTCCGCTCTCCCCCATGACTTCGATGAGCCGGTCGTCGACCTCGTTCGCTTCGATGGAGGAGAGCCTGACGCGCGCCAATCCGGGGATCGCCAGCATCCTTTCCACCAGGTCCGGAATCAGGCTGCGGCCCGCGATTTCCTTCCCGAACGAGCCCACGTGGACCCCGGTGAGGACGAGCTCGCGGTACCCGGCGGCCGCGAGGCGCTCCGCCTCCTCGACCGCCTCCTCGAAAGGCCGCGAGACGCTGGCCCCCCGGACCCGCGGGATGATGCAGAACGAGCACCGGAGGTCGCATCCGTCCTGGATTTTCAGGAAGGCGCGGGTGTGAGCGTCGAAACCGGAGATCCGGAGATCGAAGATGGAGGGCTTGAGGTCCTCCGGAGTGAGCCGGGGGTCGTCAAGCAGCAAAGGCAGGGCCGACTTCTCGTCGTGGAGGACGACCCGCCGGACCCCGGCCATGGCCATGAATTCCGCGCGATTCGAGTCGGCGGCGCAGCCGGTGACCGTGATTTCCGCGGAAGGGCGGCGCCGGTGGATCCGGCGGACGACCCGGGCGGCCTCGGCGCACGCCGTCTCGGTCACCGTGCAGGTGTTCAGGACGTATACGTCCGCGTCCTCTTCGGGCCCCACGATTTCGAATCCCCCGCGGCGGATCCGCTCCTGGAGGGCCTGGGATTCGTACTGGTTCACTTTGCAGCCGAAGGTGATGACGGCGCAGCGCTTCATCGCGGGACGATTTTGACCGCTCCGCCTCGTGAACGCCAGCTATAATCCGGGCCGTTCATGGCTCGTCCCATCCTGGTCCTGGCCCTCGTTCTCCTCCCCGGGTGCGCGGAGGTCAAGCCCGGATTCCGCCCCGAGGAGGCGCCGTGGTCGCGGGATACCACGACCCGGCCGCCGAGGGGACACCTTCGCGTCACGCTCAACCTCTTCGAAGTGGCCGCGAAGGACCGGGCCGCCCTTCAAGGGGTCGCCAAGTTCGCCGCGCCCGAAATTGCCGTCGCCGGGGCGCCCGCCCTCGAGACCCACGGGATCCTGATCGTGCCGGGGAAGGACAACCTGCGGGCTTCCGTCGACGCCGATCTCCGCCGGACCGGCTCGATGACGACGCAGACCGTCTTCATGGTCATGCTTCCCAACGAGGAGGCGCGGATCGAGGTTTATCGGGAGTCGCCCGTCGAGAGACCCGTGGAAGTGCCGCTGTACAAGGACAAGCAGAAGGCCGGCACCGCGACCCTCGAGGCGGAAGCGGGGGGATTCCTCGCTAAGGCGAAGAAACTCCCGCGTGGACTCCTCGAGATGCGCCTCACGCCGTGGTTCCGTTCTCCCGCGGGCAAGGAGAAGACGATCGCGGAAGCGGCCGCGGACGTCGTCCTCGATCCGGGCCGGCCTTACGCCCTGTTCGTGAAACAGGAGGAGTCGGAGTCGGTGGGATCGCTCCTCCTGTCGCGCGGATCGGGACTGTCGCGGCGATACATCCTCCTGGTTCTCACCGTGGAGGAGCCGTGAAGGGCCGCGTCCTGGTCGCCATGTCGGGCGGGATCGATTCCAGCGTGTCGGCCGCGCTCCTCAAGGAGGAGGGCTGGGACGTCGCGGGCGTCTTCATGCGCCACGGGGTGGCGGCCGGAACGGCGGCCAAGGCCGGCAAGCAGGGATGCTGCTCCCTCGAGGACGCCTGGGACGCCCGGCGGGTCGCCGACCTCTTGGGCATCCCGTTCTACGTCCTCAATTTCGAGCGGGAATTCGGCCGCATCGTCGCCTACTTCGTCGACGAATACGACCGGGGCGCGACTCCGAATCCCTGCATCCGGTGCAACCGCGACCTCAAGTTCGGCCGGCTCCTCGATTACGCCGATTCGATCGGCGCCGGCAAAGTGGCCACCGGCCATTACGCGCGGGTCGAGGCGCGGAGCGACCGCGTGACCTTGAGGCGCGGGGTCGACGCGAAGAAGGACCAGTCGTATGTCTTGTTTCCGCTGAGCCAGGCACAGCTGGGCCGCTGTCTCTTTCCGATCGGCGGCCTCGAAAAGGCGGAGGTCCGCGCCATCGCGCGGCGACTTGACCTCCGGATCGCGGACAAGCCCGAGAGCCAGGAAATCTGTTTCGTTCCGGACAACGACCACCGCGGCCTCCTTCGCGAGAAGCTTGGAGACCGGGCGCGGCCCGGTCCGCTGGTGACCACCGCGGGTGAAATCGTGGGAACCCATCCCGGCTTCCAGTTCTTCACGATCGGCCAGCGTCGCGGGCTCGGGGTCGCCCTGGGACGCCCGGCGTACGTCGTGGCGATCGACCCGGACAGCAACCGTGTCGTCGTGGGCGACGACGCCGACCTGAGATCGTCCGAATTCGAGGCCGAAGAGGTCAACTGGATCGCGGAGCCTCCCTCGAGTCCCGTTCGGGCGCTGGTGAAGATCCGGTACAACGGGCCGGGGGCCGAGGCCGAGGTGGAGCCGGTGGGGTCCGGAGTCGCGCGCGTGCGTTTCCTGGAGCCGCAACGGGCGGTGACTCCGGGGCAGGCGGCGGTCTTCTACAAGGACGACGAGGTGCTCGGCGGGGGCTGGATCAAGGGGCCGGCGGGGTCTCGCCCTTCGGCTTCTTGAGCTCCTGGATCTCGATCCGGCATTCCTGGGCGAGCCGCTTGATCTGCTGAAGAAGTTTCCTTGCCCGCATCGCCGCGACCTTCTTGCCGCTGTGGAACTCCTCGAACTGCGCGCGGGCTTCGCCCACGAGTCGGACCAGCTCGTCGTATTTTTCGGCTCCCATGATGGCTCCTGCGATCGGGTATTTTGGAAAGAGCCCGTGGAAGCTGTCAACTAGTGTTTCTGGTAGGGCTTGAGGGACTCCTTCCAATCGCGTTCGATGTCCGGGCCGAAGATCCTTTCGAAGGTCCCCGTCGCCACGGGCCCCGGCTTGCGTTCCTCATCGAAATACTCCCGGAGCTTCCCTTCCTGGTGATCCACAAAAAGGTAGGCGACCAGGGAGTGGCTGGCGGCGGAGAAGCCGGAGCTTTGCGCCTCCGAACCCTGGAGCAGCCCTTGAAGGCTGAGGCTCTCGAGCCGGTCCGCAGCTTGCCTCATCAGGTCGTCCTTCCTCGATCCCACGATTTTTTCGCTGGTCTGGAAGTAGGTCGCGAGGCCCTCCTTGAGCCAGGGGCTCCAGGCCGCGTCCGGAGGACCCGCGCGGTCCAGAAGCGCCCGGGTGAGCAGGTTGGAAAGCCGGAGGTACGCTTCCTTGGACTCCAGTTTCTTCGGCAGGGTGATGCTGTTTTCCCTCGGGTTGAAGGCGGGAGGGATCGGGGCGTCGAGGACCACGATCAGCAGGCTCTTGTCGGGGGTCCGAAAGCCGAGGAGCCGGCCCCGTTCAACCAAATCCGCGATCCCTTTTTCGGTCCATTCGGTGAGGTCATTGGCCCACGCGCGGTTCGGAGCCCTGAGGGTGAACGTGGCGCGCTCGACGGTACGGGGGCCGCCTTCAAGCATCCGGACGACCAGCCCCCGAAAGTCGGAGCCCCACAGGTGGAGCGCCCCCGCGAGAAGGACCGCGGGAAGGAGGAAGGCCGCGAGCTTCACGGCGGCCCGGGACGGGTCATTCATGAGAGCGCCGGGCGTCGGTCTGGAAGAGGCGGCTCGCCCGCTTCAGGAGGCGGCGTTCGCGCCGGGTGAGAGAGTCCATTCCGCTGTGCTGGATCTTCTCGAGGATGGCGTCGACCTGCCCCCTCAGCTCGAATTCCTCCAGGAATTGCGCGCGGGCATGCCGAGTCTCCAGCCACTGGAAAAGCCGGTCGAACCGGGGGTCGAGAAAAGTGTACACCCAGGCGGCGGCCACGGCCCCCGCGACGGCGACCGGGGAAGATCCGATGTGGTGTTCGAGCGTGAGGACGCCGAAGAGGAGCGTCGCGACGAATATGGCCCAGAAAAGCGTCATGGCGCGGACCGGCAGAATGAGGAACAGAAGAGCCGGCCGCCGGGGGTTGCGGAGGGCGTTGACGAGGAGCGCCCCCAGGACCGGGGCCTCGAAGCCGCGCGCGCCGGGACGGAGGGGGTCATCGACGGCACCGCTCAATATGTAGTAGAGCGCGTGGGCGAGGCCGGCATACAGCGCCATCGCCATGCAGAAGCCGAGCATCCGGGCGCCGCCCCACTCGCGCTCGAGCTCGTTGCCCGCGCGGTAGAACATCCATCCCAGCAGCCCGAAAACGATGATCGGACCGATCTCCGGGGTGTGTGCGAAGGGGAAGGAAAAAAGGCGCCACAGCTCGAGGCCGACGATCGTCTGGGGGACTCGAAGCTCCACGGCCGGCAGGAACCATTCCCGGCCCGCGATGTGGAGGGCAACCGCCACGCCCAGCGCCAGGAGATGGATCGAGAGCAGGGCGTTCGTGACGCTGGCGTGCTTCGAGAGCGTCGAGCGTTCCGTGTACGGGGTGATCTCGTCCCAGGTCGGCATGTTGCCTCTCTCGGGGTCGGGCGCGATCCGTTCCATGTATTATACGGGCGGCGCGGGTTGGGGGATCGAATTCGTCGCGCCGAAACGGAGGCAGTCCGATGCGACATGTCGCGCTTTGTCTCGCGCTGGTGGCGGCGCTCCAGGGGGACGAGGACAAGATAGCCAAGCTGAAGGCGCCGCAGGTCGTCGCCAAGGCCCAGCCCGCGTGGGCGAAACGGAAGGGGTGCCACTTCAAGGCCGAGATCGCCTCGACCCTCCTCTCGAAGGAGGGCTTCGCGGAGGAGACGATCGGCTTCGAGGGCACGCTGGTCCGCGATTTCGCGGCTTTCCACGGGTCGGCGGAAATCTACGCCCGCGGCCGGGAGAAGCTGATCAAGGCGAAGGATGGCTCGTTCGCCGAGCCCGTCAAGACCGACGGGCAGATCAACCGCACCGGGGTCATCACCCGCAATCCGGCGCTCCTGCTCGCCGAGTTCTTCCGGTTCTTCGGAGCGGCGGCCTACGGCGGGGACGAGAAAATCGGGGAATTCGACTGCCGCATCATCGAGACCGCGGCGGATGAGCGGAGCCTGGTCGATCAGGTCAAGGAGGTGTCGGGGGGGCTCAAGAGGCTCGAGGCCTTCTTCATCAAGGACCTCACCGCGGTCACGGACCGGAAGAAATCGACTTCTGTCTACAGGGTCTGGGTCTCGAGAACGGACTTCACCGTGGCGCGGATCGATTGGGCCCTGACGATCGTGGTCAACAAGAAGAACATTCCCTTCGAGCCGGACAAAGTTCCGGACCAGCATGAGCTGAAGTATTCGTACACGTTCTCGAAGTTCGACACGGAGCTCCAGATCGACGTGCCGGCGGCGGTGAGGAGCGTCCTCGGGGCGCCCTAGTCGGCCACTTCGACGGTGGCGCGGACGGGGCGGCTCATCCGGCGGGGCGCGGGCTCCGGGGCCAGGGCCGGAGCCGCTCCGGCCGGGCCGGAGAAGCCCTGGTAGAGCAGTCCGAAGACGAAGAGCGGCAGGAAGACCGCGAGGTGGAGCAGGACGCGCGTCGACGGCGAGATCTGCTGGAGGTGGGCCAGCACGGCCAGCGACAACCCGTACGTCACGAAGACGCTTCCGATCAGGGACGAATTGAGGATGTAGAAGAGCTTCGGGAACAGGCCGCCGAGTCCGCCGCCGAGCAGGAAGATCACCGCCATCCCCAGCATCGTCTGCTCCCCCGGCTTGAAGAGCGACGGGGAGAAGACCGAGATGAAGAGCGCCACGGTGAATCCGCCGAGCAGGATCCCGACGAACCTCTTGCAGCACGCGCCGATGAAGGCGCCCGCCGCCGCGCAGACCAGCACGTACATGAAGGGCGTGGAGGCCCCATACGGCGAGAAGTGGTTCTTCAGGAGCAGGCCCACCCAGCCCCCGACGATGAGGCCGGTGATCCCGAGGAAGTACTCGTGATGGCGCCAGCCGAACAGGAGGAACGATCCGCCGAAAACGATCGAAAGGAGCGCGATGATCTCGGGGAAGTAGGTCCCGATGATGCTCTTGTGGTGGGAGAGGTTGAGCCGCTCCACGAAGACGACGATGTCGTTGATGTTCATGAGAACTCCGCATGGTCATCATCGGCCGGGGCGGTGTCGAGGCTTGAGGGGATTGGGTTTTTAGTCAGCTTCCAGCTCCCCGATTCCAGCGCCCAGCTCCAGAAGCTTCGAGCCGGAATGGAGGAGAAAGAACTCGTCGCAAATACCGGGCCTTGGAGGCCGGGCAGGGCTACTTCTCGGCGACGAGCGATTCCACGCAGCGGGTGAGCTCGCGGCCGTGCCGGCTGAAGAGGGGATTCACGAACCGGATGGCGCCTTTCCGGTCGATCACCAGGACCATCGGGAGCGCCCGCACCTGGAACGCCCCGGCCGCCGGGCCGTCGAAGCCGTTGCCGTCGAACAGCACGGGCCAGGTCACTCCCGCCCTGGCCAGGTCGGTTTCCAACTTCGCCTTGTCGCGGTCGATGGCCACGGCGAGGACGGATACATTCTTATCCCCGAACCGCCGGACGATTCTCCTCATGACGGCGGACTCCGTGTCGAAGAACTCGAACGACGAGGAGAGGAAATAGAGGACGGTCACTCTTTCCTTCAGGAATTCGGCCCGGACCGGCTCCCCCTTCAGGTCCTTCCCCTCCAAGGAGGGCGCGGGCTTTCCGATCCACAGCCAGTTGGTCAGGATCCGCTCGGCGTACTTGACGGTCTGCGGATCGGGGCAGGAGCGGATCGCCTCTTCGAGGAGGCCCCGGCCCTCCCCGGCCCGGCCCGCGATCAGGCAGGCGATGGCCTGCTGCAGGGCCGCGACCCACTCTTCCGGCTTGCCCTTGAAATCGGCGCGGACCCTGGCGAACGCGCGGATGGCCTCGTCGTCGCGCTTCTCCGTCACGTAGGACTGGGCGATGCGCAGGCGCGCTTCGAGCACCCGGGGATCGTCTGCGTGTTCCTTGATCAAGCTTTCGTAGACTTCGCGCGCCTCCCCCTCCCGGCCGTCCGCCACCAGCGCGTGGGCGAGCTCCATCCGGACCAGGGCGGCCTGGGCGTGCTTCGGCCACGTTTCGAGAAACTTGCGCGCGTGGGCCGCCGCGCCCGCGAAATCGTCGAGGCGCGCGGACAGGTCGGCGGCGATGAAGCGCGCCCGGGCGGCGGGCTCGCCGTCGCGGGCCGTCTCCAGGAATTTCTCGATTTCGGCGAGCGTGGCCCGCGCCGCTGAAATCCCCTCGTCGAAAGTCTTCGCCTTCCGGACCGCCTCCTTGTGCCGGTTGACGATCGCCTCCAGCGATCCCCCGTCCTGGGACATGAGGATCGCCGCGGCGAGCAGGAGCGCCTTCATTCGATCCGCCTCCGGTGAAAAATCATGTGCCCATCCCGGGTACAGGTTCTATAACGACAACCGTGGCGCGGCGCAAGCTCCGACTCGGCCTCCTTACGGGGGGAGGCGACGGCCCCGGACTGAACGCGGTGATCCGGGCCGTGGTCAAGAAGGGGATCCGGGAGCACGGCGCCGAGTTCGTCGGCATCCTCGACGGATTCGAGGGCCTCATCGAGCACCGGTGGAAGCGCCTCACCTTCGACAGCGTCTCGGGCATCCTCCACAGCGCGGGAACGATCCTCGGAACGACGAACAAGGGCGACCCGTTCGCCTACGGCAAGCGGGGCGACGTTTCGGGACAGGTGGTCCGGAACCTCCGCGAGCTGCGGCTGGACGCGCTCATCTGCCTCGGGGGCGACGGGACGATGAAGATCGCGGACCGGCTCGCCGCGCGCTGGCCGAAGATCGTGGGGATTCCGAAGACCATCGACAACGACGTCGTCGGGACCGACGTCACCTTCGGCTTCGACACCGCCGTGAAGGTCGCGGCCGACGCGGTGCAAGTGCTCCACGCGACGGCGGACGCCCACCGCCGCGTCATGGTCGTGGAGGTGATGGGGCGGACCGCGGGATGGATCGCGCTCCACGCCGGGATCGCGGGGGGCGCGGACGTCATCCTGATTCCGGAGATTCCCGGGTCGATCGGCCGGGTCGCCGACTACATCGCGAGCCGCCACCGGACGCGCCGGTTCACCATCCTGGTGGTGGCGGAGGGGGCGGCGCCGGAAGGAATCGACCGCGCGGCCCTGCACCCCGGGATCATCGGCACGACCGTGGCCGACCGGATCGAGGAGGCGGGCTTCGAGGCGCGCGTCACGATCCTGGGCCACCTTCAGCGGAGCGCGCCCCCGACCCCCGCGGACCGGGTCCTCGCGACGCGCTTCGGGGTCGCGGCCGTGGATCTCGCGGTGGGCCGGAAGTTCCGACGCATGGTGGCGCTCCGGGGAGGTACAATCACCAGCGTCCCCTTCGCGCGGGTCGCGGGCCGCGTGAAGCGCGTGCCGCCGGACCACGAGCTGGTCCGGGCCGCGCGGGCCGTCGGGACGTCGTTCGGGGACGAGAGGAATCCGGCGTAATTTATATGTTATAATTGACATATTGGGCGAGGGGGCCCGGGACCGGCCCGGAGGCCCGCCGCGCGGGCCCACAACGGAGGTGACCATGGCGCCCCGAAAGCTGTTCAAGATCGGCGAGGTGATGAAGGAAACGAACCTTTCCCGGCAGACGATCCATAACTACACGATGATGGGCCTGATCCGGGAGGCCGACTGGACCGAATCGGGCCACCGCCTCTACGGCGAGGACGTGTTCGAACGGATCCGGAAAATCGAGATGCTCAAGCGGCACCGGCCCCTCCGCGAGGTCATGGAGATCCTCGGCAAGGAGGACGCCCCCGCCTCGCGGTCCTGACGGACCCGCGGAGCCGCCGTCATGGAGGACCTGTCCCGCCGCGCCGTCCGCCGGGGACGCCTCCTGGTGGCGCTCGCCGCGCTCGCCTCGCTCGCCCTTATCTGGATCTGGCGACCCGGAGGGCCCGAGGATTCCGACCGCCGGCTCGACCGCGTCCGCTCCCTCCTTGACGCCGGTCACGCCGCCGCGGCCCTGGGAGAACTTCGCGACGGCGGAGAGCCGGACCCGCGGGCGCGTCTTCTCACGGCACGCGCGCTGATCGACCTTGCGGAAACCCCCGACGATTTGAGGACCGCGTGGCGCCACCTCGCCACGGCGCGCGCGTCCGGGGCTCCCTCGGCGGATCTCGAACGCCGCGCCCATCTCCGGGCCCTGGAGAAGCGCTGGTACCTCCTGGCGCTTCGTCTCTTCACGACGCCCCCGGGCGAGTCATCTCCGGACGTGATTTTCGAAACCGCGGGATTCCTCGCGGCCCGGGGCGCGCATCGGGAATCGGCCGAAAAGTACATCGAGGCGGCCGTGCGGCCCGACCTCCCCGCGGATCGACGCACCGAAGCCTTCGGCCGGGCCGGCGTGGAATGGATGGCCGCCGGCGATGGTTCCGCCGCGGCCGGGGCGTGGGGAGCCGATCCGTCGCTCGCGCATCTCGAGGCGACGGCGCTCGAACAGGCGGGAGACTGGCTCCAGGCGCTGGCCCGGTACTCTGTCTCCCCGCTCCCCGAGGCACGGCTCGGCCGCGCGCGGCTTCTGGAGTCGTTGGGGCGTTTGAAAGAGGCGCTCGAGGAATTGAACCGGCTGGTCGACACCGAAATCGAATACCGCGGAGCCGCCGACGCGGCGCGGGCGGGGCTGCTTCTCCGGCTGGGAAGGGTGGATGAGGCACGCGAAGCCCTGAGCCGGGACGCCCTCCGGGGATTCGCGGCCCGGGTCCTGGCGTCATTCGCCGTGTTGGACATCCGGCGCCGGAGTTGGGAGGAAGCGCTCGATCATTTGCGGACGGCGCAGGCCAACGCCGCGACCTCGGTCCGATCCGGGCATCCCCAGGACGACCTGGATGGAACGGGGCTCGTGGCGGCGGAGGTGCTGGCCGCGCTCGGCCGTCGGGACGAGGCCGTGGTCGTCTACGAATCCTTGATCCGCAGCGCCGCGGACCCGGCCTGGAAGATCGCCGCGCACACGGGGCTGGCCCGGCTCGGGAAAAGCGGGGAGCCTTCGCGGGCGGAGGCGGTCAAGGCCCGCGAATTGATGGCGGCATCCCCCGGGGCGCGGTGGCTCGAGCCCCTGGTCGCGCTGGCGGAAAGGAACTCCCGATGAGCACACCCGAGGAGTTCCTGCAGGACCTCGCCCGCCAAGCCGAGCGCTACCGCGCCATGACGGCGCTCGGCGAGGAGATGGTCGCCCTGCTGCTCGGGGATCGCCTGAACGACCTTCCGCCCGTCATGGAGCGCAAGAGCGTGATCATGCGGGAAATCCAGGAAATCGAGGCTCGGGTCGCCCCGATGCGGCGGGGGTGGGCGGAGATTCGATCCACGCTCTCCCCCGAGGTCGACCGCCGCGCCTCGCAAGTGCTTCTCGAGGCCCGCGCCGCCCTCGAGGCGCTGGTTGCCGTGGAGAACCGGGCCGCGGCCCTCCTGGAGCGGACGCGATCGGCCGCCTCGTCGGATCTGGACTCTCTTCTCAAACGCCGCCGGTTGAATGACGCCTACGGGGACAAGCCCAAGCCTTGATTTCCGCGATCGAAGTGCATTTTTCCGACCTTCCTGCCGATAGCTGTTTGATAGGGGCGCGTGCGCCCCGAGGCAGGAAGCGATGATGGAAGGAATCGGAGCGATCGGCGCCCCGGGGATCGTCTCGGTGCCGGACGCGAAGCGCGCCGCGGGTCCCGGGAACTCGTTCCGCGATCTCCTTCAAGGTTCGATCGATCGCGTCAACCAGCTCCAGCTCGAAGCCGACCGGACCCTGGAGCGGGTTTCGGGGGGCGCCGCCGCGCCCGAGGAGCTGTTCGCCGCGACGCGGAAGGCGCAGATCGCCTTGGAGTCGCTCATGCAGATCCGGGACAAGCTGGCCGGAGCGTTGGAAGAAATCCAGCGGATGAGGGTATAGGGCCGGACCGGGTAAGCCGGCTTCGGAGAACTCGAACAGGAAGAGGGGGCCCGCGCGTCGCGACCGCGACCGCGGCGTTGACTCATGGACTGGTTTCGCCACTCCGTCGACACGTTCCGCGCCGCCTGGTCCGGACTCCCCGCCAGCTACCGCGTCCTGGCCGGAATCCTGTTCATCCTTCTCGCCCTCGTGGTCGTGTGGGGGATGGGCGCCTCCGGCCGCGACGGCCTGGTGAAAATCGTCGACGGCGCCTCCACCGTCTCGGAGCGGGCCGAGATCATCTCCAAACTGAGGGAGCTGGGAATCCGCCCGAAGGTCGACGGTGACTCCATTTACGTTCCCGGCGCCCAGGCCGACGAGGCGATGCTCCAGCTCCACGGCTCCGGTGTCCTGGGCGATGACGCGGTCTTCCGTTTCCTCAAGGAGACGAGTCTCTTCGGGACCCGCGAGCAATTCGACCGGCAGTGGCTTGTTGCGGTGCAAAGCAGGCTGGCCAGCATGATCCAGCGGATGGACTTCGTCCGGGAGGCCCGCGTCCAGATTGCGGAGCAGTCGGAGGCGAAAAGGCGGGGGTGGGCTACGGGCCAGGACGCCGCGGCCGCGGTGGTGCTCACGCTGAAGCCGGGTCAGCAGATGACCGCCGCGCGCGTCCGGGGCATCGCCTCGCTGGTCGCCGCCGCGGTTCCCGGGCTGAAGGCGTCCGGAGTCAAAATTCTCGATCAATCGGGCCGGTTTTTCCGCGTTCCCGATACGGACATGCTCCTGAGCGTGGACCTCCGCGACCAGGAGATCGCGATGGCTTCCCTGCTGGAGGAAAAGGCCCTGCGCGTCCTGCCTCCGGATTCGCGCGTGTCGGCGCAGGTCCGGCTGAGCGCCGAGGACCGCCAGATCGAGCGGAAGACCATCGAGCGGGGGACCACGGAGGAGAAGACCCGCAAGGTGCGGACCCTTGAAGAAGAGCGCGGAGCGGAAGGTGGGCCCGCCAAGAAAAAGGAGATGACGGAGGAGGAGGCGGAACACGCCACGGGACACACGCTCGAACAGCGGAAATCCGCCGCCGGGTCGATCATCGAGTCCCTTTCGATCGCCGTCGTCATTCCGGACGACGCCCCCGGAGTTCCCTCGGGGGAGGGGCAACGGGCCGACTTCACGCGGTCGCACACGGCGCTGGTCCGCGCGGCCACCGGGGCGCAGGAAAAAGACACCATCTGGATCCAGATCGCGCCCCTCTCGATGACCCGCGCGATCGGCGCGGCTCCCCCGGCTCCGGAAGAGCCCGTTTCCCTGCTCCGGACCCAGGGACCCACGCTCCTCCTCCTGCTCCTGGGCTTCGCCGTGCTCGTCGCCGTGTACCGCCTCGTCCGGGGCATGTCGCCCGGGTCGGACGGCGGGGACGGCGGCGTCGTCGCCGAGGAGAGTCTTCGCACTCCGGGCGAAACGATCCTGTCCGCGCAGGACGAAGTTCTGGACCGGGTCCGGGACGGAGTCCGCGAGTCCGTGGCGAAGAATCCCAAGGAGGCCGCGGATGTCGCGCGGAGGTGGATGACGCCATGACCGGCGAATCCTCACCCTTGGTTGAATCCTCCGGCGCGCGCCGCGTCGCCGTGCTCCTCTCGTCGCTCAACCTCGAGGCGGGGCGCGCGCTGCTCCGGGAATTGCCGGCCCCAGAGCGTCAACGCGTCCTGGTGGAAGTGGCCCGGCTCGAGCTGGATCCACCGGCCCGCAACGAGGTCGAGTCCACGCTCCGGGAGTTTCAGGCGATGCAGGAGTCGGCTCGCGCCCCCGGGCCGGGAGGGCTGGACGTGGCGCGCGCGCTCGTCGACCCCGAGGGCGATCCCGAGGAGCGTCGACACCTCTTGGAGCGGATCGAGGCCGCCGTGCGGGCGGCGCCCTTCGGATTCCTGGCGAAGGCGGGCGCGTCGCGGATCGCGGAGGCTCTTCGGGACGAACACCCTCAAACCCTCGCCCTGATCGCCGCGTGCCTCCCGCCCGGCCAGGCGGCGCAGATGGTGGATCGGCTCCCGCTGGCGACGCAGGCGGAGGTCGTGCGCCGGCTCGCCACGATGGAGCCGATGTCTTCGGAGGCCGTCCGGCGGATCGAGAAGGCCCTGGAGACGAAATTCGCGGGGCTCCGCCAGACCGGGGCGCCGGCTCCCGGAGGATTGCGCGCCGCGGCCTCGATCCTGGCGCGCGCGCTCGCCGAAACGAACCGCCAGGTGCTCGACCGGCTTGAGGCCGACGACCCCGCGCTGGCCGACCGGCTCCGCGACGCGATGCTGACCTTCGACGACCTCCGCGGGGCCGACGATCGGGGCCTCGTGGCGCTGGTGGCCTCGGTGGACCTCCGCCGCCTCGCGGTCGCGCTGAAATCTCCGGCGCCCGAATTCGCGGCCCGGCTCTTCCGCGTCCTGGCCCCGGCCGAGGCCGCCCTGCTCCGGCTGGAAATGCAATCGACGGCACCGGCGACCCTTCGCGAGATCGCCGACGCGCGCGAGGAAATCGCCGCGGCCGCCCGCCGGCTCGAGAAGCGGGGAGAGCTCGCGGTGCGTCGGGGAACCGAAAGGACTTCCTGAATGGATCCGGTGAAGCCGTTCTTCCTCGCCTCGTTTGAAAAGGAGGCCGAGGCCATCGTCGCCCGGGCCCGGGAGCTCGCCCGGGACCTCACGGTTTCCGCCGCGGCGGAAGCGGTCCGCCATCGGGAGGAGGCCCAGCGCGAGGGATTCGAGCGGGGCCTGGCCGAGGGTCGGGACCAGGGGCGGAGGGAGGAGATCCGGCGGATGTGCGAGGGCGTGGGACGCGTGCTCGAGGAGGTCGAGCGCCACCGTCGGCGGCTCGAAACCGAGGCCGAGCACGACGTGGTCCGGCTCGCCGTGGCCATCGCGGAGAAGGTCGTGAAGGCGGAGGTCGCGCTCGGGAAACGCGTGGCGGAGGGGAATGTCCGCGCCGCGCTCCGGCGCGCGGTCCGCGGCCATGAGCTGGAGATCCGGCTCCATCCGGACGAGGTGGCGCAGGTCCGGAAGTCCGCGGAGGATCTCGTCCACGGCCTCCAGGGAAGCGGGGGGGCGACCTTCGTGGCCGACCCGGCGATATCTCCGGGCGGCTGCGTCGTCCGCACCGCGGCCGGGACGCTTGATTTCGACCTCAAGACCCAGCTCGCGCAACTCGAGCGCGGGCTGATCGGAGCCTGAGTGGGACGCGTGCTCGAACCGTACCTGCAGAACCTCGCGGGGCTCGATCCCGCGCGCATTTCGGGTCGCGTTCGGCGCGTGGCGGGCCTGGTCGCCGAATGTGAAGGCCTCGCCGCCCCGGTCGGCGCCGTGTGCGCGATCCGGCCCGCCGTGGGGGAGCCGCTCCGCGCCGAGGTCGTGGGTTTCCGCGACGACGCCACGCTCCTCATGCCCTTCGGCGAAGTGTCGGGCGTCCGGCGGGGCGACGACGTCGTGTGCCTGCAGACGGCTCCTCGCGTGGGCGTGGGGGAGACCCTCCTGGGTCGCGTGCTCGACGCCGAGGGCAATCCGCTGGACGGCGGAGAGATCCCGATCACGGACGAGACGAAGCCGCTTTTCGGAAAGGCGCCCTCTCCCCTCGAACGGGACCGGATCGACGCGGCGCTTCCCACGGGTGTTCGGGCGATCGACGGATTCCACACGTTCGGGCGCGGGCAGAGAGTCGGACTCTTTTCCGGATCGGGGATCGGCAAGAGCGTGCTCCTGGGCACCATCGCCCGGGGGGCCGCAGCCGAGGTCGTCGTGGTCGCGCTGGTGGGAGAGCGCGGGCGCGAGGTCCGCGACTTCATCGAAAAGCACCTCGGAGCCGAGGGCCGGCGCCGGGCCGTGGTTGTCGTCGAGACGGCCGAGCGGCCTCCGCTCCTCCGCTTCCGGGCCCCGTTCGTCGCGACGGCGATCGCGGAATACTTCCGGGATCGGGGCCGGCATGTCCTCCTGGTCATGGATTCGCTGACGCGCATGGCGAACGCGCAGCGCGAGATCGGGCTTTCGGCGGGGGAGCCCCCGGCCACGCGCGGTTATCCTCCCTCCGTCTTCACCACGCTTCCCCGGCTTCTCGAACGGGCGGGATGCTCGCGGGGCGGCAGCATCACGGGGGTCTACTCCGTCCTCGTCGAGGGGGACGACCTGAACGAGCCCGTGGCGGACGCGGCCCGGAGCGCGCTCGACGGCCACCTCGTCCTGTCCCGGTCCCTGGCGACGCGCGGTCACTATCCCGCGATCGATCCCCTGGCGAGCGTTTCGCGTCTCGCGACCGACGTGGCGCCGCCGGAGCTCCGCCGCGCGGCGGTGCACCTCGCCTCGCTGCTGGCCGTCTACCGCGACGCGGAAGACCTGGTCAACGTGGGCGCCTACGTGAAGGGCGCGAATCCGGAGATCGACCTCGCGATTTCCGCGCGCCCGGCCATCATGGAATTCCTGCGGCAGGACACCGCGGAACGGACCGAGTTCGGGGAGACGGTCCGCCGCCTGGTCGACCTCGCGGCGCGTTTCGGGAGGACCCCGTGAGCGCGGCCTTTCATTTCCGACTGGCGCGGCTCCTGTCGGTCCGGCGCGCCGGCGAGGAGGAGGCCCGCGCCCGGTGGACGGGGGCGCAGGGCGAAGTCGCGGCGCGGCAGGCCGACGTCGACGCGAGGTCGGCGGAGCGGACCGACGCCGAGGTGGAACTTCGAATCCGAGCACGCGGCTCGATCGACCCCGCCGGACTTCGCGCCGCGATGACGTATCGGGAATCGGCCGGTCGTCGGTATGCGAGGTCCGAGGACGGCGCGAAAGCGGCGGCCAAGGAGGCCGAGTAGAAGCGACGCGCCCTCGTGGATGCGGCGCGCAGGGTCCGCATTCTCGAGAGGCTGGAAGAAGGGTCGCGGGCGAACTGGACCGCGCGCGGCCGGGCCGCGGAGGCGCGTGACCTCGACGACCGGGCCCGCCGAGGTGAGAACCCATGACCCGGCAATTCTCGTGGGTTGCGCGAGCCTACCGGGTGCTGGCGCTGGGCGTGATCCCGGCGGTGCTGGCCGGCGCTCTCCTGGTCCTCTTCGTCGAGGTCTCCCCGGATCGGCGCGCGAGCGCCTGGGCGGCGCTTCGCGGAGATCCCGGAACCACCGGGGAGGAGGCGCGACGGTTGGAGCGACGCCACGCCGAGCTGGCCGAAACCAACCGGCGCCTCGCCGATGGAGCGGCGGCCCGCGAGGCGGAGTTGCGGCGACGCGAAATGATGGCGGAGGCATTGCTCGCGAGAGCGCTCGCGTCCCAGGCGGCCGCGCCTTCGCCGGCGGCCCCGGTCCATGGAGAGGACTTCGAGTCGAACGTGGACCTGCTCAACCGAATGGAGCCCGGCACGGCGGCCGGGCTGGTCAAGGCGTGGGACGACGCCGCTGTCGGCGCCTATGTGCGCGCGATGAAACCCGCGCGCGCGGCCGAGGTCGTGAATCGTCTCGCCGCCGACCCGGAGTTCAAGGAGCGCCTGCCCCGGATCCTCGGAGCGGGTCGCGACCGGAAGCCGTGACGGACCCGCGATTGCGCCACGCCCCGGCCCGGTGTAGCCTGACTTCCATGACCGACCCCGCGGCTTTTCCCGGGGGAGAGCACTCTCTTCCGGCGGAGGCCCTGCGCGACGTCGAGCTCCAGGCGCGCCTCGAGCTGGGGCGCGCGCGACTTCCGGTGCGGGATCTCCTGCGTCTCGGGCCGGGCGCGGTGGTCGAGCTGGAGCGGCTCGTGGGCGATCCCGTCGACCTTTACGTGAACGACCGCCTCGTGGCCCGGGGAGAGATCGTGGTGGCGGGAGGCTCCTTCGCCCTGCGGGTCACCGAGGTCCTGGCGCCCGACGCTCCCGCGTAGGAAGCGCCCCGGGTTTCCGCGCGATTCCCCTTCCCTTTTGCCGCGGAGAAGCTATACTTTACATATCATAGTTTACGAAATGTAAACTATGAATGGGTGGCGAGAGAGGGGAAGAGGGAATGGGAGCACTGCCGTTCCAGGAGCCGTCCGTCCCGGACGCGCGCGTCGAGATTCCCGCCGAGCTGATCCAGGAATCCCCCCGGCCGGGAGGGGAGCGCCTGTTGGAATCCAAGAAATCGGATTCCCCGATCATCGGACAGAACGCCCCGCGTGAACCCGGCCTCGGCGGCGTCTTCGGCGCCACCTTCCTCGTGCTCGCGATCCTCGCGGGCGCGTTCCTGCTCCTCAGGCGCTTCCTCGGAAAATCCCGGCTTTTCGCGGGGGGAGCGGCCATGCGCATCCTCGCCCGCCGTCCCCTCGCTCCCCGGCAGGAAATCGTTCTCGTCGAGATCGGCTCGCGCGTGATCGTGGTCGGCGCGACCCGCGAGGCGCTCACCCGCCTCGGTGAAATCACCGCCGCGGAGGAGCTCGCCCGCCTTCGATCCCGGTGCGGACTCAGCCGCGAGGAGATTGCGGCGGACGCCGCGCCATCCTCGAAAATCTCGGACCCCGAGGCCGCCCCGACGGAAGCGCCCGCGCCGGCCGGCTATCAAGGCGTCCTCGAGGAGCTGTCTCGGATCCGCACGACGATGCGCGACTGGTCGCGGCAGGAGGCATCATCATGATCCGACTCCTGGCGGGCGCGGCGCTGCTCCTGGCCGCGGCCTCCGCTCCCCTGGCGCTTTCGGGGAGGGACTCCGCGCCCTCTCCGGCGCCTGCTGAAGTCGTCTCGTGTCCCGAGATCACGACCTTCGAGGCGGGACCCGTCAGCGCGGCCGAGGCGCTCTCGTCCCTGGACCTGCGCCGCGCGTGGCGCGCGTTCGTGGGCTTCCGCCTGATCGGCGTGCCCGTCCCGGACGCGTCCCGGCGCCGGTTCGTCGACGCCTTCTTCCAGGGTCGCCTTCCCGTGGCCGCGGGCTTTGTCGCCGTCGAGCTTCGCCGCCTCGATCTTTCCGAGGCCGCGCGCATCGCCGACCGGGCTCGCTCGCTGGATCAGGCACTCATCCTTCTGCGGCCCGCGCCGGAAGCTCTCCTGCGGATCTTCGTCGAACGCGCCGAGGATCCGGAGGCTCATCGTGAGGTCTCCCGTGCCCAGGCGGAGCCGCTGGCCGCCCTCGTCGCCGATTCCGCGCTGGGCGAAAGAGCCTTCCGCCTCCTGCGGACGGCGGGTCCGGTTCCCGAGGCGGCGATTGGGGCCCTGACCGCCCGGCTGTCGCGCGATTCCTGGACCCGCGCGGCGCTGGCGTCGCTCGGACAGGCGGCGGCGCCCGCGCTTCTCGCGACCCTGGATTCAGACGACCCGGCCCGGCGGGCCGTGGCGGCGTGGGTTCTCGCGGGTCTGGGCGACCCTTCCCATGTCGATCGCATCATCCGCGCGGCCGTCCCCGAACTGGCTCGGGACGGCGTGCCGGGCAATGCCGCCTTCGCCATCCGCGCCCTCGCGGCGCTCGGAGATCGCGCGCGGCCAGTGACACGCGCCCTCTTGAAGTCCGCGGACGATCAGGTTGTCGCGGGCGCCCTGCAGGTGCTCCTGAAAACGGGAGGCGCCGACCCCGAAGACCTTGAGGCGGCCCGCCCCCGGGTCGAACGGCTGGCCGCGCGCGCGGCCGAGGCCGGCGACGAAGCGGCCATCGGCATCGAAACGCGGGCCGCGCTGGGCGTGGCGCGGGGCGCCATGGACGTGGCTCCGCCCCCGGATTCGCTGAAGCCGTCCCAGGCCGAATCGTCCGGACGCATCTGGTAGAGGAAGGGGTCCTTCGTGAGATCGCTGGTCTTGTCGGCGGCTGTCGCGCTCGCGGCCTTCGCGGCCCCGCCGGCGTACGCAGCTCCCACTCCGGCCATCGCGACGGAACTTCAGGACCGGGCGCCCGCCCCGAAGCAGGATCCGGGGTCGCTGATCCCGACCCAGGAATGGGTCCGTCGCGATTCGGATCCCGACAAGGTCGTCACGACGGTGGAAATCTTCCTTCTCTTCACGGTCCTCGCCCTGGCGCCCTCGATCCTCGTACTCCTGACCTCGTTCACGCGGATCGTGATCGTCCTATCGTTCGTGCGCCGGGCGCTTTCGACGCAGGACCTTCCTCCCAACCAGGTCATCGTCGGGCTGTCGCTCGTCCTTACATTCCTCGTGATGACTCCGACGATCACCGCGATCAAGCGGGACGCGGTCGACCCCTATCTCTCCAAGGACGCGCGCACGCACATCTCGCAGAAGGAAGCCTTCGACCGCTTGGTGGGCCACATGCGGACCTTCATGATGGGCCAGACCCGGGCCGACGATCTCACGATGTTCATGGAAATCACGAAGCAGCCCAAGAAGGCCGGGGGCTGGACCGAGGCCGACGTGCCGACGGAGGTCCTGATCCCCTCGTTCGTGATCGGAGAATTGCGGCGCGCCTTCCTGATGGGGTTCGCGCTCTTCCTGCCCTTCATGGTGATCGACATGGTCGTCGCCGCCGTGCTCGTGTCGATGGGGATGATCGTCCTTCCGCCGATGCTGATTTCGCTGCCGTTCAAGATCCTCCTCTTCGTCCTCGTCGACGGCTGGCACCTCGTCGTGGGCGCGGTCGTGCAGAGCTTCGTCTGATTCGGGGGAGACGGGTCATGGGTGACGTGCAGATGGGGGTCGATCTCGCGCGCGAGGCGCTGTGGATCGCCCTGAAGATCTCGCTGCCGGTTCTCGCCGTGGGCCTGGCGGTCGGGCTCGTCGTCTCCATCTTCCAGGCCGCGACCCAGATCCAGGAGGCTTCGCTCTCGTTCCTGCCGAAGCTCCTGGCCATCGTGCTCACCCTCGCCCTGCTTCTGCCGTGGATCCTCGCGACCCTCGTGGAGTATGCCCGGCGACTGGTGACCGATTTCTCGGGAATGGCGGGCTGAGCCGACATGAACCCATTCGGAATCGAGAACGTGCCCTTCTTCGCCCTGCTGGCGATCCGGCTGGGCGGCCTGATGATGGCCGCTCCGGTTTTCGGCAGCCCCCAGGTTCCCCTGGCGCTGCGGGGCGCCCTGGCGCTCGTCCTCGCCTTCATGTTCATGCCCTTCGCCGGCCCCGCGCCCGCCGGTCCGACGGGAGCCGTGGCCTTCGCCCTCGCCGCCGCATCTGAACTCTCCGTCGGGCTCCTCATCGGATTCACGGCATCGCTGCTATTCGCCTCGGTCCGGCTGGCGGGGCACCTCGTCGACCAGGACCTGGGGCTGTCGCTGGCATCGATCTTGGATCCCATGGCCGACGAGTCTATTTCGGTGGTCGGACAGTTCCAGACCCTGCTCGCCGTGGTCGTGTACCTGCTCATCAACGGTCACCACGTGCTGATGACCTCCGTGGCGGACAGCTTCCGCGCGGTCCCCGTCGGCGGTTTTGCCTTCTCCGCCGCGGCGACTCCGTCCGTCGTCGGCGACATGGCGGCGCGCCTGTTCGTGGTGGCGCTCGGCCTCGCCATTCCCGCCCTGGCGACGCTTTTTCTCGTCACGGTCGCGATGGCGTTCCTGGCGCGCGCGGTGCCCGAAATGAACCTCCTGACCCTCGGCTACCCCATCCGGACCCTGGTGGGTTTCGCGGTTCTCGCCGCGGGCGTCGGCATCTTCGTCCGCGGATTCGCCAGGTTCGCCGCGGACCAGGAGGGCCTGCTGCGGGGCCTTGTCGTGCTCCTCGGAGGCCGGCCGTGAGACTCGGATGGGCGGTGATCCCGATTCTTGCGGGCTTGGCGGCCGCCACCGCCGTGCCCGGCGCGACCCGGCGCGGGTCCGGCGAGGAAGGATCCCTTCCAACCGGATGGACCTCCGCGGACTTCGCGCACCAGCTCCGCCGCGCCGCGGACCGGGCCCGGCGGGAGCTCATGGAAATGCCGGAGATCGCGTGGGTGGACGTGGCCGTCCGCTCGACAGGGGATCACGCCCCGCTTCGCGTGGAGGCGCGCGTCGGATGGGAGTCGGGATCGGCGCTGCGGCCGCCGGATCGGCGGGGAGCCATGGCCTCCGGCGTCGAGGCGTGGTTCGGGTCCTTCGCGTCCGTTGAATTCGTTTTCCTGGAATTTGGGGAAAAGGCGGGAGCCCGATGACGCCGGACGATTTCGCGGAGAACCGCACCGAACCGCCCACGCCGCGCCGCCTCCGTGAGGCGCGCGAAAAGGGGCAGGTGGTGGTGAGCCGGGATCTCACCGCGGCCGCCGTCCTCCTGGCGGCGGCGGGAGCCTTCCACTTCCTGGGTCCGGCCCTCCTTGCCGGGCTGGTGGCCGGGCTTCGCGGCTCGCTGGCTCGCCTGCAGGAGGCTCCGACCGGCGCCGAGGGGTGGTCCGCCGCCGTCTGGGGAACCGGAACGGCGCTCGCGGGCGCGGCCGCCCCCCTGATCCTCGCCCTGGCGGCCGCGGCGCTCGTGATCAATTTTCTCCAGGTGGGATT
Organism: Planctomycetota bacterium; assembly: GCA_036505255.1. Classification (GTDB taxonomy): domain Bacteria; phylum Planctomycetota; class MHYJ01; order MHYJ01; family JACPRB01; genus DASRJF01. The sequence goes on from DASXTT010000038.1 coordinate 23,515, forward strand.
CATTTTCACCGCCGAGCCCCTCCGCCTCCGCGGGGACCGGCTCAGCCCCGCGACGGGCTTGCGGCGCGCGTTTTCCATGCGGACCTTCGTGAGTCTCGGCGGGGGACTCTTCCGGGGCGCGGTCATCCTCGGGGTCCTCGCGGCGACGCTCTGGCAGGAGCGGACGGCCCTGCTCGGACTTTCCTCGCGCGATCTGCCGGAGGCGCTCCGGGCCCTGTCGGGAGCCGGAGTGGGTCTGGCGGCGCGGACCGCGCTCGCCCTTCTCGCCCTGGGCCTTCTCGATTGGGCGTACCAGCGGTGGCAGCACCGGCGCGATCTTCGGATGAGCCGCCAGGAAGTCCGCGACGAGCTGAAGCGCTTCGAAGGAGATCCCGCGATTCGGGACCGGCGCCGCGCGCTGCGCCGCCGGCTGGCGGGCCAACGGATGATTCCCATGACCGCGCGGGCAACGGTCGTCCTGACCGACTCCGAGAATCTCGCCGTGGCGCTCCGGTACCGACCCGAGGCGGGCGATCCGCCCGAGCTCGTCGCGAAGGGGACCGGACCGGTCTCGGATCGGATCCGCGAGGCCGCCCTGGAGCACGGCGTGCCCGTCATCGAGCGGCCCGAACTGGCGAGGGAGCTCCATCGCCGGGGCGAGTTGGGCGAACCCGTGCCGGAGAGCCTCCACGCGGCGGTGGCGGATGTCGTGGCGCTGGCCCTGCGCATGAAGGGGGCCATCCCCGCGGCCTAGGACCATGAAAACAATCGACCGGATGACGGACGGCGTGGCCAAGCACCGCGATCTTCTTTTCGTCGCGGGCCTGCTCGGCATCCTGTTCGTGGTCTTCGTGCCGATGCCGACGCCGCTCATCGACATCCTGCTCGTGGGCTCGATCGCCCTCTCGGTCCTCGTCCTCCTCGCGGCCGTGTACGTCCGGGAGCCGGTGGGGTTCTCCGTCCTGCCCTCCGCGCTCCTGCTTCTGGCCGCCTATCGGATGGCCCTGAACATCGCCACCACCCGGCTGATCCTCGGAACGGCGAACGAGCGCGGGACCTCCGCCGCGGGCGAGGTCATCCGGGCCTTCGGCGAGTTCGTGGCGGGCCGCGATCTGATCGTGGGCTTCGTCCTGTTCGCCATCCTCCTGATCGTGAATTTCGTCGTCATCACGAAGGGGGCCGGCCGGATCTCGGAGGTCGCGGCCCGATTCATGCTCGACGCCCTCCCCGGCAAGCAGATGGCGGTCGACGCCGACCTGAACGCCGGGATCATCGCGGAGGACGAGGCGCGCCGGCGCCGCGCGTCGATCGCGAAGGAGGCCGACTTCTACGGCGCGATGGACGGCGCCACGAAGTTCGTCCGGGGCGACGCCCTGGCCTCCGTCCTCATCACCCTGGTCAACATCGTCGGGGGATTCCTCATCGGGACCCTCCGCCACGGCATGCCGCTGTCGAAGGCGGCCTCCACCTACACGATCCTGACCATCGGCGAAGGCCTCGTGGCGCAGATCCCGGCGCTCATCGTCTCTCTCGGGGCGGGCCTTATCGTCACCCGGGCCACTTCGTCCACCGACCTCGGGAAGGAGTTCTTCGGCCAGCTCTTTTCCGAGCGGAAGGCGCTGACCGTCGCGGCCATTTTCCTGCTCGTCCTCGCGCCCACCGGCCTCCCGTTCCTGCCGCTCGCCGCCGGCGCCGCTCTCCTGGGCGGCATGGTCTGGAGCCTGTCCCGGGGCGCCCGCGCCGCCAAGCGGCGCGAAGAGGACCGTCGATCGCTGGAGGCGGCCGCGCCCCCGAAGCCGGCTCCGCTCGAAAAGCTCCTCAGCGTGGATCCGCTGGAAATCGAGATCGGAATTGGTCTTGTCCGCCTCGCCGACCCCTCGCGGGGACTCCTCGACCGGATCGAGGCGCTCCGCCGCGAAATGGCGTCGGACCTCGGCCTCCTCGTCCCGCCCGTCCGGGTGCGGGATTCCACGAACCTGGACTCGAGTCACTATCGGATCCGCCTCCGCGGCGTCACCGTCGCCCGCGGCGCCCTTCAACCGGACCGGCTTCTCGCCGTCGACGCGGGACGCGTGACCGGCCCCCTCGAGGGCCTGGCCACGAAGGACCCCATCTTCGGCCGTCCCGCCTTCTGGATTTCCGAGAGCCGGCGGCCGGAGGCCGAGGGGCTCGGTTATCGCGTCCGCGACGCGCACTCCGTCCTCGAGGGTCACTTGCGGGAGGTTCTCCGGCAGAACGCCGCGGATCTCCTGACCCGGGACGACGTGAACACCCTCGTCCGGACCCTCAGGGAGGCGCGGCCCGCGGTGGTCGAGGAAGTCGTCCCCTCCGTCGTGAAGCCGGGCGAACTGCAGAAAGTGCTTCGGAACCTGCTCCGCGAGGGAGTGTCGATCCGCGACCTGGGCACGATCCTCGAGACGCTCGGGGATTACGGGCCGCGGACGAAGGATCCCGAGATCCTGACGGAATACGTCCGCCAGGCGCTCGCCGGGACGCTGTGCGCGCGCCACCTCGAACCGGACGGCCGGCTGTACGTGATCACGCTCGATCCGAAACTCGAGGACCTGATCCGCGGCGGGACGGAGCGGGGCGAGTCGGGCTCGGTCCTGTCCCTCCCGCCCTCCGTGGTGGGCCGGATCACCGAGCGCATCGGCCGCGAGGTGGAGCGCCTGGTCGGAGCGGGCCACGCCCCGGTGATCCTCTGCGCTCCCCCCGTGAGGGCGCAGGTCCGCCGGCTGGCCGACCTGATCCAGCCCGGCATCGAGGTGCTCTCCTACAACGAAATCCTTCGGGAAGTCCGGGTCGAGGCCCTCGGCATGGTTTCGGTGGAGTGAGCGATGCTCATCAAGAAATACGCCGGTTCCAATGAGAAAGCCGTGCTTGCGCGGGTCCGCGCCGACCTGGGGCCCGACGCGGTGATCCTCCACACGAGCCTCGTGCGCCCCGAGGGCCTGGCGCGGCTCTTCCGTCGTCCGCGCTTCGAGGTCGTCGCGGGCGGCGGCTTTCACATCGTCCGGGACTACCCGAACGGCTCGCCGCCGGTATCGCCCCCGACGGTCAAGCGGGCGGCGATGCCTGCGATCTCGCCGGAGCAGCTCCAGAAGGAGATCTCCGAGATCAAGGCGCTCATCGCCCGGCGGGCCCGCGCCGCTGTCCTCACCGGGGCGACCCCCGAACTGCACGACGAGTTCGCCGCGCTCACGTCGGCGCGCGTCTCCGACGACCTCGCGCGCTCCCTCTTCGAGCGCATCACGGAGCGCCTTCCGGCCGCGGAGCTCCGCGACCGCGGGGCCATCCGCGCCGCCATCCGGGCGGCCGTCAAGGCGTCGATCAAGTGCGCCGACGGCATCGCCCTCCGGCCCGGCCGGTGCGTCCGCGTCGCGTTCATCGGACCCACGGGAGTGGGAAAGACCACGACGATCGCCAAGCTGATCTCCATCTATGCCTACCGGGGCCAGGAAGTGGCCGTCGTCACGAACGACACCTACCGCATCGCCGCTTCCGAGCAGATCAAGCGCGTGGCCCAGCTCGTGGGCGTCCCCGTCCGGGTCTGCCGGACCGGCGAGGAGATGGCGGAGGCGCTCACCGGCTTCGCCGACCGGGACCTGGTCCTCATCGACACCGCCGGGCGGAGCCAGAAGGACGACGGAAAAATCGACGACCTGTGCGCCGTCCTCCGCGCGGCCGCCCCCGACGAAATCCACCTGGTCCTCAGCTCGACGACCAACTCCGAAACGCTCGTGGACACCGTGAAACGCTTCTCGCCGTGCGGCTTCACGAAGGTCGTCTTCACGAAGCTCGACGAGGCCGTGAAGGTGGGCCTGGTGCTCGACGTGCTTTCGAAGGTCGACAAGCGCCTGTCGTTCATCACCACGGGACAGGAGATTCCCCGCGACATCGAAATCGCGGACAGCGACCGGATGACCTCGCTGATCCTCGGGGAGGAGGGGCTGTGAACCCCGCGGCGCTCGCCCCGAACGACCGGCGCGATTTCGGCAAGATCGTGCCCCCGGGCCCGGGACCGGCGGGGCCGCGCGACCAGGCCGAGGGATTGCGCCGGCTGGCCGGGATCCGGCGGCGCACCGCCCGCGTGGTGGCGGTCACGAGCGGGAAGGGGGGCGTCGGGAAGACCAACATTTCGGTCAACCTGGCCCTCGCGCTCGCCGCGGCGGGGCGCCGGGTCGTGCTCGTCGATCTCGACCTCGGGCTCGCCAACGCCGACATCCTGCTCGACCTCACGGCGCGCTACAACCTTTCAGACGTGATCTCCGGACGGCGCTCGCTGGACGAAGTCCTCATTCCGGCGGCGCCGGGGCTGCGCATCGTCCCGGGGGCGTCCGGGGTGGAGCGCCTAGCCAACCTGGGAGAGGCGGATCGCCAGGCCCTCGTCGCGACCCTCGAGTCCCTGTGCGCGGACGCCGATTTCGTCGTGTTCGACACCGGGGCCGGGATTTCGAGGAATACGACCTCGTTCATCGCCGCGGCCGACGAGGTCATCATCGTCACCACGCCCGAGCCGACGGCCGTCGTCGACGCCTACGCGGTCATCAAGCTCATCGCCCTCGTCGGGGATCACGGCGATCTCGGGGTGGTCATCAACATGGCCGAGAGCGCGGAGGAGGCGGGCCGGTTCGCGCACGGGATCGCCGTGACCGCGAACAAGCTCCTGAACGCCTACGTGGCGGAGCTCGGGTACATCCTGAACGATCCGCACGTGGCGCAGGCCGTGCGGCGGCGGCGCCCCGTCCTGCGGGAATTCCCGGGGGCTCCGGCGAGCCGTTGCCTGCGGGAGCTGGCCGCGCGACTCGCGGCGGGGGCGCGTCTGGACTCGGCCGGGGAGCGCGTGGGTTTCGTGCGGCGCCTCCTGGGCGCCCTGGGGCGGTGAGGACATGGAACGGAAGCT
>DASXTT010000039.1:0-3101 GCA_036505255.1 Planctomycetota bacterium
ACGGGCACTCGGACATGGAGATCCTCACGATCGTCCTCGAGGGGGCGCTCCGCCACCGGGACAGCCTGGGGACGACGTCGGTGATCCGCCCCGGAGAGGTCCAGCGGATGACGGCCGGGACCGGAGTGGTCCACAGCGAGATGAATGAGTCCCGGACGGAGCCGGTCCATTTCCTCCAGATCTGGATTCATCCGGAACGGGAGGGCCTCAAGCCCGGATACGAGCAGAAGTCCTTCCCCGACGGGGAGCGCGGGGACCGCTTCCGGCTCGTGGCGTCGCGCGACGGGCGCGAAGGATCGGTGACGATCCATCAGGACGTTTCGGTATGCCTCGCCCGGCTTTCCCCCGGCGAGGAGGTCTCCCGCGCGCTCAAACCCGGCCGCCACGCCTGGGTCCAGGCGATTCGCGGGAAATTCGATCTGAACGGCGCTAATTTCGAGGCGGGTGACGGGGCCGCGGTGAGCGGCGAGAAGTCGCTCCGGTTCCGCGCCCGCGAAGAGGCGGAAATCCTCCTCTTCGATCTCGCGTAAGGGAGGGTCCCATGGACGACCCCAAACTTCTGGATGCCTATTCTCAAGCCGTAACTTCCGCGGTCCGCAAGGCCGCGCCTTCTGTCGTCAACGTCGATGTGGCCGTTCCGGGCCGGGGCTCGGGCAACGGCTCGGGGTTCGTCTTCACCCCGGACGGTTTCATCCTGACGAACAGCCACGTGGTCCACGAGGCGGTGGCGATCGGCGTCACCTTCCCCGACGGGCGCAGCTTCCAGGCCGACCTCGTGGGTGACGACCCCGCGACCGACCTCGCCCTGGTGCGGGTCTCGGCCCCGCCGCTTCCGGCTTTGACCGGCGGCGACTCGGCGGCGCTCCAGGTGGGCCAGCTCGCCGTGGCCATCGGAAATCCGTTCGGCTTCGAATGCAGCGTGACGGCGGGGGTGATCAGCGCGACGGGCCGGTCGCTCCGGTCGCGCTCGGGCCGGCTCATCGACAACATCATCCAGACCGACGCGGCGCTCAATCCCGGCAACTCGGGCGGGCCGCTCGTCACGTCGGCGGGCGAGGCGGTCGGGATCAACACAGCCATCTTCCCCGCCGGCCAGGGGATCTGCTTCGCGATCCCGATGAACACCGCGAAGTGGGTGGCGAGCCGCCTCATCAGCGAGGGCCGCGTGCGCCGGAGCTGGCTCGGCGTGGCGGCGGGCGTGATCGCGCTTCCGCGCCGGACCACGCACGCGCTCGGCCTGACCGTGGAGCGGGGAGTGATCATCACGGGCGTCGAGCCCGGCAGTCCCGCTGAGAAGGCGGGGCTCCGGCCGAGGGACGTGATCGTCGCCTTCGGCGAGGCGCCCACGCCCGACGTGGACGCGATCCATCGCCTGCTCACCGACGAGGTGAGCGGCAAGCCCGCGGCGCTCACGGTCATCCGGGGCGGCGCGAAGCTCACGATCGATGTGATTCCGACGGAGGCTCCGGCGAGGGTGTAAGCAGGGCGGCGTATCCTCCGCCGACGCCCCCCGCGGGGTCGGTCCGCACTTCGGGGTCGGCCTTGAATTCCGGGCGCCGCTTCACGAACGCCGCGACGCGCGCTTCGTTCTCGTCCGGCTCCAGGGAGCATGTGCTGTAGACGAGCCGCCCGCCCGGCTTGAGAAGCGACGCCGCGGCGTCGAGAAGCGCGTCCTGCAAGGGGCGCAGTTTCGCGAAGTCGCCCGTCGAGAGGCGCCACCGCGCGTCGGCTCTCCGGCCAAGCACCGCCGTATTCGAGCACGGCACGTCGACGAGCGCGGCGTCGAAGACGGGACCAAGCGGAGGCCGACGGCCGTCGCCAATCACGACTCGCACATTCCCGAAGGCCCGGCACGAATCGCGGACGAGCCGCGCCCGCGTCGGCGATACGTCGAGCGCGACGATCAGTCCCTTTCCGGCCAGGAGCGACGCGAGGTGCGCCGACTTTCCGCCCGGCGCGGCGCACAGATCGAGGATCGTCTCGCCGGGCCGCGCTGCGAGCATCGGCGCGACCCGCGCCGCCGTCTCATCCTGGACGCGCCGTTTCCCTTCGCGGAAGCCCTCGACATCGCGCGGATCCCCGGAAACGCGCTCGATGTCGGACCCGCCGACAACGGTCACGACGGGTGGAATGTTATCGGCCGCGCAGATCGCCTCGACGCGCTCGACGGGCCAGCCATGCCCGAGCCACCGGCGCACGAGCCATTCGGGATGTGAGTACGCGACCGACAATCGTTCCGCCTCGTCCTTTCCCCACAGGGCGACCTTGAGACCCAGCGGAGGCAGGCCCGGGCGGGGCAGGAGATGCGGGCCGCCCTCGAGGCGCTGCGCCCCCCGCAGGACGGCGTTGACGAAGGGCGCGGCCTTCGGCGCCGTTCGACGCGCCTCTTCCACGGCCTCGTTCACCGCGGCGTGCGCCGGGACTTTCGAAAGGAAGAACAGTTGGTAGAGGCCGACGCGAAGGATCGGCAGAAGTCCCGCATCGATCGTCTTCCGTCCGGAGGCGGCGCGGGCGATCGTGTCGAGGGTGAGCCGGTGGCGCGTGGCGCCGAAGACGAGCGCCGTAAGGAGGGCGCGGTCGCGCGCGTCGGTCACCGTTTCCCGGACGGGCGCGAGGGCGTCGTCAACGAAGCCGGACGTCCGCAGGACGCGCACGGCCAGCGAGCGGACGTTCTCCGTCACCACACGACGTCGCGCTCGCGGACGGTGTGCGGGCTGAATGGCCAGAACTTCCGGAGCGATTCCTGCCGCTTCAAGGCCACGCGATCCTTGTCGGTCAGGAGATGCGGGAAATAGCGCGCCTTGAATTTCAGGAGTCCCCCGCGGTCGACGGCTTTCAGGTTGCCGCCGAGGATGCCGAGCGCGCCGTCGACCCGCGCCGCGTTCGCGAAGTCGATGATGTGGGGCCGGCCGTCGCGGTCCGCGACGAGGATGTTCTTTTTCTGCCGGAGGTCGAGGTGGACGACTCCGCGCCGGTGGACGGCCTCCAAGATCTCCTCGAGGGCCCGGTAGAACGAATCGGGCAGGTCGCCCGGCCGGAACTTGCCGAGCGTGCGGCCGGGGACGTACTCGAGGAGGAGCGCCCGGCCGTCGACGATCCCG
>DASXTT010000040.1:0-7607 GCA_036505255.1 Planctomycetota bacterium
GCCACCCTGCAGAAGCGGCTGGCCACACTTGAGAAGAAGATCCGGGTACTCGAAGCCATGGACTCCCGCGACCGAAGCGAGATCGGCGTGGAGGGCGCCTTCCACCAGGCCAAGGAAGAGCACGCGAAACTAACCAAGCAGCTCGAGACGGCCGGCGAGATCAAGTCGCCAGCCGTGAACGTCGAGTCGGCGCTCGCGGAGGTCGGGGAGTGCCTGATGAACTTGGAGAACTTCGACCGGCTTCCAACGGAGGCGCAGAAGTCCTTCTTCACGCGGTTCGTCCAGCGGATCGACTTGAAGTTCGACTTGGCCATGATCAAGGGTCGGCGGAGATCGACCTTCAAGAGGGGGATTCTGAGGCTTGAGCCGAAGTTCGACCGGCTGCAGGAGGTTCTCGGGCTTGGAAATGAAACGGGGGCCCCCATTGAAGAGGGCCCCCGTTTTAAGGAAGTTGGTAGCGGGGGTGGGATTTGAACCCACGACCTCCGGGTTATGAGCCCGACGAGCTACCAGGCTGCTCCACCCCGCGACGCAGATCCCGCCTCGCGGCGGGGATCAATTCCAGTTTGTAAAGAGCCGACCGAGGCGGGGCGCACTGTAGCAACCTCCCCACCCCCGGTCAAGCCGCGCCCGCCGGGGGCCGCGGGCCAGTCCGGTCCCCTGTCTTTTCCTCTGGCTGGAACCTTGGAACTTCTGGGGCTGGGATCTGGAATCTGGGGACTGGAAGCTCGCCCCCCGCCTCACTTCGGCCGGTACGGCGCGTCCAGGCAGCGCAGCAGCGCCATCACCGCGTACGCCGTTCCGTACGGCTTGTGGTACGAGAACATCGAGTAGTCCCACCAGGAACCGTCCTCCTCCTGGTGCGGCAGGATGAACGACGCCAGCCTCCCCCGCCGCCCCTTGCGGTCCCCGGGATCCATCAGCTCGATCGCCCGCGCCGCGTAGTAGTGGCCGAAATAGTAGTAATACCCGCTGTTGTAATAGAACGCCTCGTGCGGATATTGCCGCTTCCGCCCCACCTCGAGGAACCGGTGGTCCTCCGCCATCCGGTCGAAGCCCGCCTTCAGCCCCGCCTTGTCCACCTCGGGCGACCCCCACACGAAGAGCGCCACGTTCCCCGCCTGCATCCTCCCCAGCCCGCCCTTGGGTTGATTCGCCGGAAACATCGGCATGTACCGCCAGCCGAGGTCGTACAGGTAGCTCCCGTCCGGCTTCCGGCACCCCGCCACCGCCTCCACCGCGCGCCGCGCCATGTCCTCCGGCACGTCCATCCCCGCGCGCTGCGCGTCGAAGAACGCCACGGCCGCCGCCGCCGTCCCGAAACTCGTCGGCCACGACCCCGGCGACCGGGCCCCGATGTTGAAGTCGTAGTAGTTCCACCCGCCGTACACCGTCTCGTACCGCGCCAGCAGGTCGAGATGGCGCTCCGCCGCGGCCCGGATCCGCGCCCGCGTCAGCTCGTCCCCCTCCGCCTCGTACGCCGCGCCGAGCGTCTGCACCGAATAGATGTGTCCCCACACGTTGTAGATCACCGCGGGCTCCGCCCTCAGCGGCGGGTCCGTCGACAGGAGCCACTCCAGCCCCCTCCGGATCGGCTCCGGCGGCCCCTTCGCCTCCATCAGCGCCAGGACGCACAGCGCCGTCGTCGCCGAGCGGAACGCGTCGTGCGAACCCGGCGGCGGCGCCCACAGGTCGTAGCCCGTCGAACCCCCCGGCCCGCCCCACGAGCCGTTCGCGTTCTGCGCGCGCAGGAGGTACGCCACGCCGTCCCGGATCGCCGTGATGACGTCCCGCTCCCGCACGGGACCGTCCTGCATCGCCTGCGGAGGCCGGTCCGCGAGCGAGCATTCCGCCCCGAGAAGGGCGAGAAGGACCAGGGGGAGACGTCTCACTTGCCGTCCTTGCCCGTCATCACCTCTTCCCCCTCCTTGAGGCCAGTCTTGATCTCCGTGCGCTCGCCGTTCGTCTTGCCCACCCCCACCTCGCGCTGGACCGGCTTGCCCGCTTCCACGACCTTCACGTACTTCTTCCCCGCCTCCTCCGTGACCGCCCCCGAGGGCACCGTCACCACGTCCTTCAGCTCCGCGATCACCACCACAAGCTTCGCCTTGAGCCCCGGCACGAGCCGGGGATCGCCCGAGGCGAGCTCGAACCGCGTGTCGAAGCCCTCGCCCTTGCGCGCCCCGATCAGGACCGGCGCCGAAGACTTCGCCGGCAGGTTCATGTCGGGCCAGGCGACCGGCGTCACCTGCGCCTCGGTGCCGGCCGGCACCTCCGCGATCTTGTCCTCCGCCACCGCGGTTTTGACGCAGAGGTCGCCGGGGACGAGCATCATCAGCACCTGGTTCGCCGAGATCTTCTCGCCGACCTTCAGGTTCTTCTGGGCCTCCTCCACTCCCTGCCATGATCCGCCCTCGAACTGGCCGTACCACACGGTGCCGTCCACGGCGGCGGCCACGGTCAGCGCCCCCTCGTCCTTCTTCAGCTTCGCGAGGTTCTCCTCCTGCTGCTTCACGGTCGACTTCGCCCGCGCGAGGTTGGCGTCCCGGTCCGCCTTCTGGATCGGCGAGGTCTTCCGCCACGCCTCCAGGGCGTGCGCCCGCTCCCGCTCCTCGAGCCTGACCTGTTCGAGCGCCTTCGGGAAGTCGTAGCTCTTCGCGCGCTGGAAGCGCACCAGGAACATCTCGAGCCGCGCCTTGGTCCGCTCGACGGACCGCCGGGCCCGCTTCAGGACGATGTCCCGCGTCGCGTTCGTCAGCTCCTCGGACTTGTACATCTTCTCGATCTGCTCGAGCTCCTCCTTCTGGTCGGCGAGGTTGTCCTCCATCCACTGGATCCCCATCTCGATGTCCTTGAGGTCCAGGGCCATCTCGACCTCGGCGAAGTACTTGGCGCGCTCCGCGGCATCTTTCGCGTCGCGCTCGAGCCGCTCCTTCTGGAGGGCTTCGCCCTCGGCGGCCAGCCGGATCTCCTCCGTGAGACGGTCGAGCTGGGTCTTCGCCGACGCGAGATCCAGCTCCGCCGCGGCGACCGCCTCGCGGAACTTCGCGGAATCGATCTGGACCAGGGGGTCGCCCTTCTTCACCTTCGCCCCGTGGGCGGCGATCTTCGCGATCGGCATCTCGCCCTGCCAGGCCTGGGTCTTGATCACTACGGCGTGGCGCGCCGCGGGCTCGAAAGTCCCCTCGAGCTTGAGCTCGACCTTGAGGTTCTCGCGCTTCGCCGGGGCCGTGTCGCCCTTCGTCTCGGCCTTGGGCGCCTCGGCTTTCGGGGCCTCGGCCTTCGGTGGCTCGCCCTTGGGCGGCTCGTCCTGGGGGAGGCGCGCCCCGGCGCCAAGAAGGACGGCGAACGACACGCAAAGGGCCAGGACGGGATGGTTCATTGATGGGTTCCTTGCATAGTTGTCAGACTTCGGACTTCAGACTTCAGTATCAGCAATCAGCAATCGGCAATCGGCAATCTGGGCTCTACTTTTCGCCCGGGCTTTTGAGTTTCTGGGTGAATCCCTTCCACTCCTTTTCCAGCTCCACGGCCTTTTCCATGAAGACGGCGTCGAAGGCCTGCCGCTGGGTCTTCCCGTTCACGAGCTCGTCGAAGTACTGCTCGATGAGCGGCCGGTACTTCCCGCCCTCGTACTCGTAGAAGAAGTGGACCATCGTCCACGCCTGCGCGTAATGGAACCCGATCCAACCCCCGTAGAACTCGGACGGATTGTAGTTGATGATCCGCTCGAATGCGGTCACGGCGCCGATCCGAAACGCCATTTTCATGTTCGCCAGCCGCCCCGCCAGCATCATCGCCCGCTCCTTCACCGACTTGCCCTCGGGGTCGAGCCGCACGGCGCCCATGTACTCCGCGATCCCCTCGTTCCACCAGTAGGGGGGGAACTTGAGCATCGCCGAGGCGAAGTGGTGGAAGGCCTCGTGGTAGAGCGTGTGGAGCGTCTCCCCCAGGTCGAGGTCCTCGAAGAGGACGAGCTCGTTGTTGGCCGGGTCGAAGAACCCGAGCAGGTTCTCGCGGCGGGAGGTCGAGCAGAGCTCGGTGTAGGTGTAGAAGGCCTCCCGGGTGTTGAAGATGGCGATGCGGGGCTTGGGACGGGGGTCGCCCTTGTACCACTTCTTGAAGGCGTCGAGGTAGCTCGCGCGGACGACCTCGAGCTGGTCCGCGTACCACCGGGCGCGCCCGGCGCTGATGTCCGTGATGATCCGATAATTCGGGGACTCGTGCTCGTAGACGCAGCCGAGATCGCGCGGGCCGCGGGTGAGCATCCGCACCCGGCGCCGCTCCTGGAGCATCTGGCCGGAATCCGCGTTCAGCTTCTCCGCCACGCGGAAGTCCCGGTCCGCCTCCTCCGAGGCCTTCTTGTCGACGGCGAACCGCATCTGGCCCGCGAGGACGTGGGCGTTGGCGTAGTCGGGCCGGATCTTGAGGGCCTCTTGCGCCAGCTCGAACGCTTTCTGGAATTCGCGGGCGTACCACCACGACATGGCCATCTGGTAGTGCGCCTCGTGGAAATCGGGGAAGAGGGCGATCGCTTTCGCGAACTTGTCGCGCGCCTCCCCCAGTTCGTACTGGTGGAGATGGAGGATCCCCCTGAGGTACCAGAGGGAGGGCAGGCCGCCGTACTTCTCGATCCACTCGTCCAGCTTCTTGGACAGCTTCTGCCGGACCCCGGGGTACCACCAGCGATTGGCGAGCTCGGCCTTGAGGGTGTCGTAGTCCGGAAGCTCGGCGATCGGCAGGAACTCGGGGACGAATCCATCCGCGCTCACTCCTTGGGCGTTCCCGCCGAGGATCACGTTCGCCCTCTCCCGATCAGTCAGCTCCCGAACCTCCGCGAGGTCCTGGTTGACGACCCGACGGGCCCCCATCTCGACCGTCCCGATCCGTTTCCTCATGTAGTCGGGGTTGACCTGGCCGCCGAGGACGACCGGCCCCGACAGGACCGCCTTCCCCCCGGCGACGCCGACGCAGAAGCATCCGTGCGGCTCACTCTCCCCGCCGGGGTCGTCGAAAGAGAGCGCCGTCCTGTCCCCGATCCGGAAGGTGATCTTCTTCCGGCTCACGACCAGCCGGATTTTCTGCTCGCCCTTGAGGATCGCCTTGTCGTTCCTGGCCAGCTCCGTGAACCTCTTGGCGTTGTTTCCCCTCTTGAGGAGGGTCCCCTCGGGGCCGCTTTCGAGCACGTACGGTTCGGCGCCCGATCGCACCTGGAAGAGAAGGAGCAGGAAACCCTCGACCGAGGCCTTGGCCTCGAACCCGAGCTCGTCCCCGAATTCCAGTTCGGGGTCGCCGACGCGCCAGAACGGACGCTTCTTGCCTTCGAGCGTGAGCTTGCCGCCCTCGACCTTGAACCCCTCCTCCGGGCCGTGGAAGTCGTCGCCCTGCGCGGGGTCGGAGAAGTCGTAGGTGAGGCGCAATCCAGCCGGCGGCGTGGTCCGCAGGGCGCCCTGGAAGAGTCCCTTGCCCGTGATCAGCGGCCCGGCCGCTTCGTCGAACTCCTCGACCAGCCGTTCCTTGTCGGGGTCGAGCGACTTGGCCTTTTTCAGGGCGGCCTGGGCCTCCTTCCACATCCGGCGGTCGACGAGGAAGCGCGCGAGGGCGATCTGTTCGTCGGCGGTCGGATTCCGGTAGACGTGGCTTGCGGCGGCCAAGGTCGCGTCGGGCATGACCATGTTCCACGGTACGGCGACGGGGCCGCGTTCGAGGGTCTTCAGCTGGAGCTCGTCCGAGTTGAAGCCGGTGACGAGGGCCTGCTTGTGGGTCGCGCCCGAGGTAAGTCGGACGTCGAGGCGGAAGTCGGCGAAGCGCCGGGAGAACTCCTCGGCCTGCTTCTTCTCATTCTCGAGGTCGAGGGCGACCGCCTGGCGCGCCTCCTCGAGCTTGCGGGCGCCCTCCTCCCGCTGCCGCTTCGCCTTCTGCGCCATTTCGGCCCTTTTCGCCGCGACGGAATCCTGGGGGACGACCGGAGGCGGCGGCGCGGGGGGCGGCGCGGGCGGAGGCGCGGGGGCCGGAGGCGGAGGCTTGGGCGCGGGCTTCGGGGGAGCCGCCGGGGGCTGGACCGCGACCGGCTCCTTCGACCCCGAGGGACCGCCCGAGAAAATAATCACGGCGGCGACGACGACGATCAAGGCCGCCGCTCCCACGCCGATCCGGACCAATTTGTTGTTGGAGTCGACGGGAGGGGGCGCCATTCGATGCGGCACGGAGGCGGGCGCTCCGGGACGACGTGCGGCCGGTGGGTGGGCGGGATTCGGCGGAATCCCCTGCGGCCTCCGGGGGACGGGCAGGCCGCCCCCCGGGCGGGGCGGTCGGACTTCGGTCATCGCAACTTACTCCTCTTCCCCGGCGCCGGCGATGGCGCGATGGCGCGCGCGCGCCCGTCGGGCGACGCGGCCCTTCGACGCCTTCGCCTTCTCCGCCTTCGCCAGCCGCGCGGAGGTCGCGGGGCTCGCCTTCATCTCGATCCGGTCCACGAGTTCGCGCAGCGCGAGGAACCGGTTGACGGGGCGCTTCCGGTCGCGCTGGCATCGGACGACCAGTCCCCGGTACCGGAGCTGGACGCAGTTCGCCGTCTTGTTGATCTTCTGGCCGCCCTTGCCGCCGCCCCGGATGAAACGCTCCTCGACCGCCGCGAGATCGATCCCGAGACGCTCGATCCGGGCCTTCACTTCCTTCACTTTGGACGGCGCGACCCCGAGGTCCCCGGCCAGATTCACAACGAGAGTATCGGGATTCATGGGCGATGCTTCAAGCTTGGCAGGTCATACGAGGATACAGGGCGAGTTTCGAGTTCCCAGATTCCAGATCCCAGTTTCCCGAAGTTTCCAGATCCGAGCTCCGCAATCGGGATTCACACGGTTTGCTCGGAAATGAGCGTTTCGGCTCATGCTTGAAACTCGAATCTTCAGAAACCGGAATCTGGGATCTGGAAACTGGGATCCTTCTGGTGTACTGTCTTGTCTCTCGTTCATCACACATGCCTACCGCCCGATGCGAGTCCTGCAAGTCCTCGTTTGAAACCGAGGGCGCCGCCGCCGTCTGCCCCCTGTGCGGACAGCCCGCCGAGGTGGACCTGACGATCCGCGTCCTCTGCTCCTGCGGGACGGTGCTCAAGGCGCCGCCGAAACTTCGAGGGCGCGTCATCATCTGTCCGCGCTGCACCCGGCCGGTCCCGATCCCGCGCGGGGACGAGGCCGAGGAGCAGCGGGGCGCCGCCCAGGTGGGACGGCTCACCCGCTGGGTCTTCGCCCTGTTCCTCATCCCCATCTTCATCGCGATGCAGGGCGATCCGGACGATCCCCGGAAGCGCGTCGAACGGTCCCTCACCGCGGCGAATCGGGGCGACGTGGAGGCGGGAGGATCGCTCGCCGACAGGATCGCCGCGATCCCCGGGGGACGGGCGGACCGGGCGGTCCTCCCCCGCTCCTCGCCCATGCCGTTCGTGTACGGCGCGGCCGGTTTCGCCCTGGTCTACGCCTTCCTCTGGCTTTCGTTCGGAACGCCGAAGCTCGCGAGGCGGGAGCTCGCGGGGGGAGCGGCGCTCATGGCCGCGGCGGGGGCGGGGCTCGGCTTCCTGGTCCATCTCGTCCTCCCGATTCCCGCGG
>DASXTT010000041.1:0-2766 GCA_036505255.1 Planctomycetota bacterium
TTCGCCCCCTGCGCGTACCACCAGTGCTCCCCGATCTTCTCCCGGCCCCACAGGATCCCCGCGCGCTCCACGCTGTAGGTCCCGTAGTAGTAATAAACCCCCGTCATGTCGGTCCCTTCGAAGTTCGGGCCCTTCATCGCCCCCACCCGGCGGAGCGAGAAATCGCGCGCGAGGTACTTGAACCCCCGGTCCATCGAGTCGTCGATCTCCCGCGGCGGCGTCTCCAGCACCCCCTTCAGCACCGCGAGCACCGACAGCTGGCTCGCCGTCATCGACCGGTTGGCGGTCGCCGACCTCAGCCCCCAGTCGTTCTTCGTGTCCGCCGGATCGATGTACCCCCAGCCGCCGCTCTTCGACTGGCTCCGCAGAGTGCTCTGCACCGTCTTATCCCACGTGTCCTGCGGCACCCACACCTTGGCCCGGTAGGCCGCGTAGAGCCCGAGCACCGCGTACTGCGCCGTCGACGTGTTCCGGAAGACCTTCGCCGGGAGCCCGCGGTCCGTCCATTTCGCCGTCCGCTTCACGAGGAGGCCCCGGTCCGACTTCGACTTCTCCCCCGTCGCCTGCTTCCCTGGCCACTGGACCTTGTCGAATATGCCAGGCGGCTTCTCCTTGGGCCCCCAGTAATCCCACTGGCCGTTGTCCGTCTGCGCGTTCACGAGCCACCAGGCGCACTGCGCGATCGAGACCTGGAACTGGGCGGAGTCGATCTGCGCGAGCGCCATTGCGCGCAGCGAAACCGAGTAGGTGGGCTGATAGCCCGAGTTCAGGTCCGCCTTGAGAACGCGCGAGAGGAGCTTCCTCGCGCGGGGGTCGCCGGTTTTGCCCACGTGGGCGAGCGCGTACAGGAGAAGCTCGTCGCATCGGAGCATGTCGTGCCCGGGGTCGACGTCGATCGCCGCCAGGAGATATTCCGTCCCCTTGTCGATCGCGCGATTGACCTTCTCCGGCTCGGGCGGCGTGTTCTCGTCCTGGGCCTGCGCCAGGAGGAGGATCAGGAGGGCCGTCGTCATGGCGGGATTCTATCATGGAGGGCCATGTGCGTTCTCGTTCTCTACCTCGGGGTTGACCCCTCGACGCCCCTCCTCGTCGGGGCGAACCGCGACGAGGCGCTCGACCGCCCCTCCGCTCCCCCGGCGGAGGTGTACCCGGGTATCGTCGCGGGACGCGACCTCTCCGCCGGCGGCACCTGGTTCGGCGTGAACAAGTCGGGACTCCTCGTCGCGATCACGAACCGGCGCCGACCGCCGAGGTCGCCGGAGGCCCGCTCGCGTGGACTCCTCGCCCTCGAGGCGCTCCGGTGCGGCACCCTCGAGGAAGTCGAAGCGCTCGCGGTCCGCCGGGCCGCGGAGGGTCCGATCGCGGGTTTCAACCTCGTCGCCGTGGCGGGTTCCGCCGGTCTCTGCGTCCATTGGGACGGCGCGTTGCGCCCCGCCCGTTTTGGCCCGGGCCGCCACATCGTCACGACCGATCGGGACCTCGACGATCCGCACATGGACGAGCGCCGGCCATTCGACCGGATGGGGGATCGCCTCCCGTCCGTGGAAGGATTGATGGAACTTCTCCGCTCGCACGAGGGGGAACGGCCGGTCTGCAAGCACGGCGAGCGGTTCGGCACCGTCTCGTCCGCGATCTACGTACGCGGCCCGAAGGAGAAGCGGCTCCTGTATGCGGCGGGTCCGCCGTGCCGAACGCCGTTCACCGATCTTTCAGGCGTGCTTTCGTAGCAGCCCTTCGAGGCGTTCCGGGTCGATGTTGCCGCCGGTGAGGACGACCACGATCCGCCGCATCTTCTTGGGAATCCGTCCCTCGACCACGGCCGCCACCGCCGCGGCGGCCGAGCCCTCGATCGTCATCCCCTCGCGCCGTTTCATGGCCGCGACCGCGCGCCCGATCGCCTCCTCGGAGACCAGGACGACGTCGTCGATGAACTCCCGCCCCAGCTCGTACGTCGTTTCGGAGACGCCCCCCTCGATGCCCTCGGCGATCGTCGCCCTCGAATCGACGCTCAAGTGCGCCTTTCCGTCCCGACGCGAGAGCCACATCCCGGGAGAGGCCTCCGAGTTAACCCCGATGACATTGGTGCCATCCCCTGCGACGACGCCCGCGCCGATCGCGAGTCCGCCGCCGCCGCATGGCACGACGATCGCATCCGGGGCCCACCGCGCGTCCTCAATGATCTCGAGCGTCGTCGTGCCGCCGTTGCCCGCGATCACGTCCGGATCGTCGTACGCCGAGACCCACAGGGCGCCGTCGAGGCGCGACTTCGCGTATTCCTGCGTCGGATCGAAGGTGTCGAAGGGCGCCTTGATGAGCTTCGCGCCCAGGGCGACGATCTTCTCCTCCTTGACGCGGGGAAGGGTTCGCGGGACGAAGATCGTGCACGGGATCCCCGCCTCGCGCGCCGCCCATGCCAAGCCGAGACCGTGGTTGCCGGCGCTCGCCGCCGCGACGCGGTCCGGTTTCGCCGACGCGACCTTCGCCACCGCCCCCCGGACCTTGAACGACCCCGTCACCTGCTCGTGCTCGCACTTGAGGAGCACCTCGCCGCCGGTGAGCGCCGAGAGCCACGCGCTCCGGACGAGCCGCGTCCGCTTCACGCGCGGCCGCACCGCGGCCTCCGCGCGCCGGACGGTGTCTTCGTCGACGTGGTAGGTCATTCGGTTTCCTGTTGCGGACGGAATCTGGAATCTAGAATCCAGAATCTAGTATCTCGGGTTCTGACCAACCGGAGACATCGGTAACACTTTAGACCGGAGACATCGG
>DASXTT010000042.1:0-16484 GCA_036505255.1 Planctomycetota bacterium
TCGGCGTGCGTCCGCTCCATCCGCACGCCCTTCATCAGGAAATCGACCGCCTCCTCGAACGTCATCCGCCCCGCGTGCAGGGACGCGTCGAGAATCACCCGCGCCGCGCGCTGGAGCCGCCAGTTGAGCTGCATGAGCCGCATCCGCGGGTCCTTGAAGTAGCCCGTCTCGTGCGCCAGCTCCTCGCAATAAAACCCCCATCCCTCGGAGAGGAGCGGCGACGGATTGAGCCGGCGGACTTTCGACTTGACCTCCTTCGCGAGAACAAACTGGGTGTGGTGGCCGGGGTACGCCTCGTGCCACACCGTTCCCGGGATGTCGTAGACGTTGTGGCCCGCGAGCTGGGCTTCCGCCTCCTCGGGCTTCGCCCCCGGATCGACGGGCGTCACGTAGAAATGGCCGAGGCGCGCCGAGTCGAGCGGCGCCGGCGGCTGGTACGCGGCGTACGGGATGGCGCTCCGGGCGAAGGGCGGCGTCTCCATCACCTCGAGCCGGTCGTCCTGGGGCAGGGTCACGATGTTCTTCCCGGCCACGAAGCTCCGCGCTTTATCCGTTTCGCGCCGGTAGGTCTCGACGAGCTCGGAGGCGGCCGGATGGTCCTTCTTCATCGCCTCGAGGATCTCGGGCCACGTGCGGGCCGGATCGATGGCACGCGCCGTCTCCTCGAGCATCGCCATGGTGCGGTCCCATTCGCGCCGCCCGAGGGCGATGAGGGCGTCGGAGTCGAGGTCGAGGAGGTGGTACCGCTTCAAGTAGAAGTCGTACACCGCCTTACCGGTCGCGAACGACCCCGTCGAGCGCGGCAGGACCTGCGTCTTGAGAAACTCGACATAGCTTTTGAGGGCTTCACGGGCGGCGCCCGCGGCCACGTCCAGTTCGCCGGCGCGCGAAGCGTCCAGGCCGGGCCGGGCGAGCCCCGCGATTTCGTCGATTCCGCCCGCCGCGCCCTCCCCGTCCTCGATGGCCATCTCCGTCCAGACGCGCGGGGGCGACTCCAGCCGCGTCCGGATGTCGCCCACGACGGTCGGAACCTGCTTCAGTCGCTCCAGCGCGTTCGGCGCCCGCTCGGCGAGGGGCGCGTAGTCCTTGATGAGCATCACATAGATCGTATCGACGGCCCCCAGCGGGAGGTCGGGCATGATCCGGCGCTCGTCGCGGCGGTCGACATCGTACAGCTCCGTTTCGAGCTGCGCGCGCCAGAGGGTCGAATCGAGCCGGTCGTCGGAGGACGCGTGATCGAGATCGAGGCCGCGGAGGCGGTCGAGATTCTCCGCGACGA
This sequence comes from Planctomycetota bacterium, assembly GCA_036505255.1. Taxonomy (GTDB): domain Bacteria; phylum Planctomycetota; class MHYJ01; order MHYJ01; family JACPRB01; genus DASRJF01. Next base: position 1,280 of record DASXTT010000042.1, read on the forward strand.
GCGACCGCAGTCCGGCGCGGGTGGCGTCGTCGAACCGCGTGAGGAGGTGGTCCCACAGGTGAATTCCAACGTCGCTCGCCCAATTGGGGTCGAGCTTCGCGCGCCGTTGGAGGTAGGCGTCGTAGAGGCCGCTCACGGACGCGGTTCCCCCGGTCCGGGCCGGCGGCGCGGCGCAGGCCGCCGCGAAGAGAAGCGCGGCGAGGATGACAACACGCACCTGGAGCCTATCGGGTCAGGCGCTGGAGCCGCGTCACGAGCCGGTCGATCTCGGACTTCAGCACGTCGGCGCGGCCGGGTTCTCGGAGAAACCGCCGGTAGAGCATCAGCTCGTCGAGCTCAGCGCTCCACCCGCGGATCCTGCGCGACCACTCGCCGATCCGGCGGTCGAGATCCTGGGGGGCCTTCGCGGGCCGGCCCTTGAGGAGCTTGCGCGCCTTCTCCTGGATCACCTCGGGGGCCGTCACGCTCCCGCGGATCACCTGCCGCTTGAGCTCCTCGCGGACCTTTTCGTCCGGGATGCGCCGGATCTTCTGCGCCAGCGCGGAAATCTTGTGGACGGGGAGCTTGTTCTGGATCGCCGTCTCGACCATGCGCTTCCCGCCGAGGCGGTGCGCCTCGAGGGCCGTGCGCCCCGCGATCCGCTTTTCGCGGATGGCCTTCTGGACCCCGGGTTCGAGGTCGAGCAGGCTGAGGAGGTCCTTGATCCATCCCCCGGAGAGGCCGAGCAGGCGCGAAATCCGCTGGAGCGCCTCGGACTCCTTCACCCCGGCGCGCGACATGCGCTGGAGCATCAGGTGGATCGCCTGCGCCTTCTCGATGTCGGTGAGGCCCTCGCGCTGGAGGTTCTCGGCGAGATTCTGGACCGCCATTTCCTCGTCGGTCAGCTCCTCGACCTCGACCTCCACTTCCTTCCATCCGAGCGCCTTGACGGCGTGGAGCCGGCGGTGGCCGTAGCAGAGCTCGACGCGGTCGCCCTTCATCCGTCCGCGGAGGGCGCCGGGCCACAATCCGTTCTCCTGGATCTCCTCGGCGAGCGCCTGGATCCCCTCCCGGTCCATCTTCCGGCGCGCCTGGAACGGATTGGGAAGAATGTCTTTGACGGGAACGACGATTTTCATGTGACCCCCTCCGGGCCGCCGGGCGGCGGACGTGTCGTGAGTATAGTCCGCCCCGGAGGACTGTCAACGATTCGGAGTGAACGGCGGATCAGGATCCGGCCGTGGCCTTGCGCATGACTTCGCGGAGTTTCTGGATCTGCGCGAGATGTTCCTCGCCCATCCCGATGAATTCGACGCCGACGATCACGCGGTCGGGATAGCGCGTGTCCTGGCTGCACCACCGGACGACGACGGGAATCTTCATCTGCCGGCCGATCGGCACGAGCCGCGCGACCACGCTCAGGTTCGCCCCGATCTGGAGCCGATCCATGCCGGCGTAGCGCATCCCGAAATCGCTCATGTCGAGGATGGGCCCGCCGATGTCCTTCCCCTTACCCATCCCGAGGAAACCGCCCTTCTGGATGAGCACGGAGCAGTCGGTCACGTCGAACCGCTCAAAGCGGCGCGTCGGCGTCCGCCACGGAAGCTGTTCCATGCCCATGATTATACATGACCGCGCCCGCTCCCGGTCCACTCCTCGCGCCTCCCGGCACGGCCCGCTAGAATGGCGCCGCCATGAAACCCTGGATCGGGCGGCTTGAAAAGCTCCTCCGCGACGGGCGCGATTTCGCCCGCGCCGCCCAGGAGACGTGCCGCACCCTCCGCGCCGAAGTCCCCCACTTCAACTGGGTCGGCGTCTACATGATCGAGGACGGCGACACGCTCGTTCTAAAAGCATGGGACGGCCCGGCGGCCACGGAGCACGTGCGCATTCCCATCGGGCAGGGCATCTGCGGCCTGGCGGCGCGCGAGGCGCGCACCGTGGTCGTCGACGACGTCAACAAGGACCCGCGCTACCTCGCGTGCTTCCTGCAGACGCGCTCCGAGATCGTCGTGCCGGTGTTTTCGGAGGGGCGCGTCGTGGGCGAGATCGACATCGACAGCGACCGGCCCGCCGCGTTCACCGAGGCCGACCGGACCCTGCTGGAGTCCGTCGCGGACCTGCTCGGGAAAGCGTCGATGCGAACCGGGCGCTGATGCGCTACTCTTTTTCGGCCAGCTTCGAAGTGACCTCGAAATCGATCTTCAATTCATGCGTCTCGCCCGTGTTCGGGTCGATCGCCTTGTAGCGCGCCTTGACGGCTCCGGCGCACGCGTGCGACGCGACGAGCCCTGAACCCAGGTCGAGAAGGACGGTCCCCTTCGTCTCGAAAGTCGTCTCCTGCACCTCGGCGTTCTTGTCCCGCTTCGCCTCGGGGATCTCGAGCTTCCCCGAGGTGTCGAAGGAGATCCGTCCGAGCGACCGGCCGCCCTTCTCCTCCACCTTCTCGAGGCGCGACTTCTGGCGGAACGCGAAGATCCCGTCGTTGTCCTTCTGCTTGTACGCGCCCTTCCATTCCGCGGTCCACTCCGCCCCCGCCGCCACCGGTTTCTCCGGCAGGCGCACGAGCGCGTTCACCGCGAGGTCGAGCGCCTCGCCCCACGCGTCCTTCTTCGGATCGTTCGATGCGTACTCCCCCTTGGGCCCGACCCGGTAGTCCGGCCCTCCCATCGAGAGGAACCAGCAGGTCTGCTTCAGCTTGTCGGTCGTCAGATCCCCGGGCGGCGCGTCGCGCTCGAAGTCGAAGCCGAACGGCTCGTCGTCGTATTTCCCTTCCACCCGCGTCGTCGCGTATTCGACCTTGATCCCGGTCCCCTTCGCGGCGGCTTTCGTCACCCGGCGGACCCCCTCGCCTTTCATGCGGATCTCGGAGAAGGAGAGGAACTCCATCGCGGACCGGACGAGGTTCGTGATCGCCTCCGTCCCCTCGAGCTTCAACTTGAGCGTGGCCTCCCCCCGGACGGCCGTCCTGTCGCCCCGCTTGCCGCCGTAGGTCAGGTCGTGGCTCGATTCCTGGGCGAGCGACAGGGCGAGGGCGACGATCGCGAGGCGCATCACGGATTCTCCCGTCACAGAAGTTCGCGGACGGGCCGGCCCCCTTCGAGGAGCCGCACCGGACGCCCGTTCGGCGTCGCCACCTTTTTCGCCGGGTCGATCCCGAGCCGGTCGAAAATAGTCGCGTACAGATCCTCGACCGAAACGGGCCGGTCGGCGATCTCCATCCCGTCCGCCGTCGTCGCGCCGACCACGCGGCCGCCCTGGATGCCGCCGCCGGCGAGGACGCATGACCACGCCCGGGAAAAATGGTCCCGCCCCTGCGCCGCGTTCACCTTCGGCGTGCGGCCGAATTCCGACAGCCACACCACCAATGTCTCGCCCAGCATCGACCGCCGGTCGAGGTCGCCGAGGAGCGCCCCGAATCCCGGGTCGAGCTGGCCCATGAGACCCTTCTGGCGGTTGAAGTTGTCCGAGTGGGAGTCCCAATCCGCCAGCCGGACCTCGACGAACCGCGTCCCGGCCTCCACGAGGCGGCGCGCCATGAGGCACGCGCGGGCGAAGGCGCCCTCGCCGTAGAGCTTCCGGACTTCCTCCGGCTCCGCCGTGAGGTCGAATGCTTTCAAGTGCGGCGATTTCATGAGGGCCAGCGCCCGATCGTACGCCCGCTGGTGCTCGAGGGTCTGGCGCTCGTCGTGCTCCTTCCGGAACCCCGCGTTCTGCGCCCGGAGGAGCCGCGCGCGGTCGTCGAGCCGCACCGCGGTCAGGCCCGGCGCGGGCGTAAGATCCTCGAGGGGGTTGTCGATCTTCTCCACGAGGAAGGGCGCCGTCTCGGGCGCGAGAAATCCCGGCCCGACGCCGTCGTCGCCCCCGATCGTGACGCACCCCGGCAGGCCGCCCTCCCGCATCCCGAGCTCCGAGCAGATGAGGCTCCCGAGGTGCGGATAGTCGACCGTCTCCACGCGCCGGTGGCCGGTGTGAAGGAGGTACTGGGCCGTTTCGTGGTTCGGGTCCTTCGAACAGAGCGTCCGGACCACCGAGTACCGGTCCGCGAGCGTCGCCATCCGCGGAAGATGCTCGCTGATCGAGTAGCCGCGCTTGGTGTCGAGCGCCTTGTAGGGTCCGCCGGTGGCGGCGCCGGGTTTCGGATCCCAGGTGTCGATCTGGCTCGCGGCCCCCTGCATCCAGAGGAGGATCACCGATTTCGCCTTCGCGGCGGCGCCCTCCTGGCCGGCGGCGAAGCCGAACTTCGCGCCGAGCGCGGTCCCGGCGGCGGCGCCGAAGGCGATCCGGATGAAGTCGCGGCGCCCGAGGGCGCACTGGCGGCAGGTGTCCATGATCAGTGGTTGAAAAAGAACTCCGTGGAATTGACGAGCACCCAGAAGAGGTCCTCGAACGCGGCGGGCTCCCGGCGGCGTTTCAGATGTTCGAGCGCCCGCGCCCGCTCCGCACCGTCCGGCGGCCGGGAGAGGAGCGTGAGGTAGAGAAGGTCGACGCGCCCGGCGGGGTCCTTCTCGGACTTGAGCACCTCCGCGAGCCGCCCCCATCCCGCCTTCATCAGGCCCTGCAGGTCGTGGCCGTTCATGAGTTTCAGGGCGAGGCGCACGCTTCCGGCGTACGGAGTCTCCTCCGGCGCCCGGCGGCCCGGAGCGAGCAGATTCTGCACGAAGAGGAAGAGGTACTGGCGGAAGACCTCGGGGTTCTTGTAGCTCTCGGGCAGGTCCTTGTTCGACGCGAACTGGTTGTAGAAGGTCTTGAGGAACGTGTCGAGGTTCAGCGTCCACACCAGGTTGTTCAGGACCTGCGGCGGATCCTGGGGCTTCAGCAGCTTGCAGGCGAATTCCCGGTCGGGCGCCGCGCCGCGCTTCGAGCTGAGGGCGTACGGCTTCGAGAGGAGGATGCCGCGGCTCAGGCGGCGCATCCGGTAGCCGCCCGCGCGGAAATCCTCCGCGAGGGCGCGGAACAGGTCGGGGTGGATCGGCTCCGCGCGGGACGAGAACCGGTCGACGGGCTCGACGAACCCGAGCCCCATGAAATGGCGCCAGACCCGGTTCACGCCGGCCCGCGCGAACTGGGCGTCGCCGTATTCCAGGATCTTCTTCGCGAGCCATTCCCGCGGCGGAGCGCCCTCGGGCGGCGACGTGCCGTCGAGGAATCGCGGCGCAACCATGCGCGCGGCGTCCCCCTCCATCCGGACCGTCGCGGGCAAGTCCTGGTGAAGCTTCGTGCGGATCCCCTCGAACGTCTTCCGCGTCTTCGGCTTGAGGTTGCCGAAGTGCGCGGCGAGCCCCCAGAAATCATCCTGGGTGAAGGGCTCCGTGGGATGGTCGTGGCACTGAGCGCACTGGATTTGCAGGCCGAGAAAGACGCGCGTCGCGCGGTTCGAGAGCGCGACGGGCGGCTCCTTCGGGTCGAGGTACCGGAGGATGAAATTCATTTCGGGGTGCTCGTCTTTTTCCCCGGTGGCGGCGACCAGGTCGAAGGCGAAGCGGTCGTAGGGAAGGTCCTCCTTCCACGCCCGGACGAGCCATCCGGTGAAGGCGGGGAAATCGACCTTGAGCGGGTCGGTCTCCTCGAGGCGGAATCCGAAGAGGAGGCGGGTCCACCGGTCCGCGAAATAGCGGGCCGCCTCGTCGGAGCCGAGCATCGCGTCGACGGCCGCCGCGCGCTTGCCGGGGGCCTTGTCGGCGACGAAGGCGCGGACCTCCTCGGGCTTGGGAAGGCGGCCCAGGACGTCGAGCGAAAGGCGGCGGTAGTACTCGTAGGCGTCGGCGGGCGGGGCGGGGGCGGTATTTTCGGCGGCCCAGCGCGCCTCGAAGTGACGGTCGATGAGGGCCGCGACGGGATCCGACACAACACCCCGCCGAAGCACGGAGTGCGAAGGCGGGCCATCCACTGCCGGACCGAGGAGAAGGACCGCGGCCAGCGCGAGGGTCCTCATGCGGGTAAGAGTACCCGCTTCAAGGGCGGCCGGTTTCAGGGGATGAGGCTTATTTCCGCTCTCCCTTGCGCGTCGCAGGCGCGGCCGGAGCGAGGGCCTCCAGGAGCACCTTGATGTCACGGTCAGCGAACTGGGCTTTCGCCTCGGCCCACGGAGCGTGGCCGAAGCCCAGCAGCTTGCGGGCCCGGGAGACGATCTCCGCGTCCCCGCCCTTCAGCGCCTCGCGCAGGAACTGGAGCGACGCTTCGCCCGCGCGGAGCAGCTCCTTCATGGCCTTCTCGCGGGTTTCGATCTCCTCGTGTCCCAGCTCGGAGATCCACGCGCGGAATTGTTTCGCCTGCTCCTCCGTCGCCTTCGCGGGCTCGGGGTACGGCTCGCCGAGCGCCAGGGCCCGGAGGAGGGAGAAGACGCGCCGGCGCAGCGGGCCGGGCGTGGCGTCGGAGGTGATGGCGAGCCCCTTGAGGGCCTTCCGCGCCGTGACCAGCTCGTCCATCACGTTGTCTTCATCGGCGAGGCCGCTCTTTTCCAGGCTGCTGAGCCTGGCCACCGCGTCCAGGAAGGCCCTCATGGGCGCGAGGGAGGCGCCGCCGGCGCCGTAGCCGAACTGAAAGTCCGCGAGACCAGCCGCCCGATTCATGGCGTGCGGGGAACCACCCGCGACCAGTCCCCGGGTCCGAGCCTTGATGAAGTTCTTGAGCGCCGCCGGAACGTATTCCCCTTCGGATCCGTAAAGACCTCCGGCCTCGAAGGCCTCGTGGAGCTTTCCCGCCACCTTCAGGAATTCATCGTCGAGCTCTCCGGTTCCGGAGGAGGGTTTGTACGACTCGATCGATTTCCACGTTTCGGCGAGCTTCGGCCAGGCGTCCCTGAGGCGCGCTTCATCCTGGGGAACCATCCCGAACAAGAGCGCGGCGGCGAGGGTCATCATCGGAGCCTCCCTTCGGAGATCAGGCTTGTCGGGCGTTACTTCTTGTCATCCTTCTTCGGGGGCGGTTCCGCGGCCGGGGCCGGCGGGACTTCGACCGCGGCCGGCGCGACAATGATGTCCATTCCCCACTCCGAGGTCTGCGCGATGCGGGCCGTTTTCCACGGCGCGTGGCCGATCCCGAGGAGCTGGCGGGCCCGGGCGACGATCTCCGCGTCCCCGACCTTCAGGGCTTCCCGCACGAAGGGCAGCGACGCCTCGCCCGCGCGGAGGAGTTCCTTCGTCGCCTTCTCCCGGGTTTCGATCGACTCGTGCCCCAGTTCCGCGATCCAGGCCCGGAACTGCTTCGCCTGCTCCTCCGTCGCCTTGGGGGATTCCGGGTAGGCTTCGCCGAGCGCGAGGGCCCGAATCAGGCTGAAGATCCGGCGCCGCAGGGCCGCCGGCGTCTCGTCCGCGGTGATGGCCATGAGCTTGAGCGCCTTCCGGACGGTGACCATCTCGTCCTGGACGTTCTCCTCGTCGTCCAGGCCGCCCTGCTTCAGGTCCTTGAGCTTTCCGAGGGAGCGGAGCAGGGCGCCCATGGGATCGCTTTCAACGGCGACGGCCTGATCGGGCGCTCCGGGCGCCCCTCCGGCGACTCGGAGCCGCCGGAACACCGCGACTCGCCCGCCCCGGCCATCCCAGAAGGAGGCGCCGGACGGCGCGAGCGCGCGGGCGCGCACCTTGATGAAGGCCTTCAGGGCGAGCGGAGCGTACTCCCCTTCCTCGACGAAGAGCCCGCCCGCCTCGAAGGCGTCGCGGAGCTTGCCCGCGACCTTCAGGAATTCGTCGTCGAGTTCCCCGGTTCCCGCGGGAACCTTGTATTCGGCGACGGCCTTCCACGCGTCGGAGAGCTTCGGCCACGCGTCCTTGAGGCGCGCTTCATCCTGGGGAACCATCCCGAACAGGATCGCGGCGGCGAGCGTCATCATCGGGTCCTCCGTTCGAATGGAAGGGGGCTTCGGCCCAGAGTTTACCCGATTGGTAACGCCCGCCGCGATAAGGTTCACCGATACTTGTAATCGGGCCGGTATCCCACGATCTCGATCTCGAGCCCGTCGGGATCGATCACGTAGACGGCGTCCCCCTCCTTGCGGGAGGCGGACTCCGCCACCGGGATCCCCTCGCGCTCCAGCCGCGCCCGGAAGGCGGCGAGGTCGGGCGTGACGAAGCCGATGTGGCTGAAGATCCCGGTCCCCGCGTCCGGATCGCCCCCCTCCGACAGCGCGACATAGAACCGGTCGGTCCCGACGTGGACGGTCCGGCCGTACGGTCCCGTCCCGTCGTGCCGCACCTCGAAGCCGAAGGCGCGCCGGTAGAAGGCGACGCTGCGGTCGACGTCCGACACGCTCAGGTGCGCGTGCTCCATCCGCTCCACCGAAGCCCTTGAACTCTCACCCACGTTCAGGTTGTCCACACGCTCCTCCTTTTTCCATGACCGCCGATTCCCACGGACGATTCTCGATTCTGGATTCTCGATCCCGACCGCCTTCCCGCGACCCGCCGCCGACGGACCCCGGCCTGCTGAAAACGGCGGACTTCTGAAGTCTGATGTCCGAAGTCCACTACTTTATACAGTATATACTGTATATAATATTATATTGCCTTCGATTTCCGGGCCGGATATTCTGGAGCCATGACGGAGTACACCGAGGCGGAGCGGCCGAGGTCGCTGGACCTCCTGAAGATCCGCGGGCCCATGAACGTGCCCGGGATGGCGCGGCTCCTCGGGGTGAATCCGAACGCGGTGCGGCAGCAGCTGGAAGCCCTGCACCGCGAGGGACTCGTGGAGGTGCGCGTCGAGCGGCGCCGGGTCGGGAGGCCCACGCAACTGTGGGCCCTGACGCCGAAGGCCGAGGCCCTCTTCCCCCAGGCCTACGGGACGATGGCCGTCGACCTCCTGCGGCGGCTGAGGGAGATCGACGGCGAGGGCAAGATCTCCAAGCTCTTCGCGCGGCGGACGAAGGACCTCCTGAAGGCCTACCGCCGGCGCCTCGCGGGCAAGTCCGGGGAGGAGCGGCTGCGGGAGCTCGCGAAAATCCGGGACCGCGAGGGGTACATGGCGCGCGCCCAGGCCGCGGGACTCACCGAGCACCACTGCCCCATCGCCGCCATCGCGCGGGAATTCCCCCTCGTCTGCCGGTACGAGCAGCTCCTCTTCGAGGCCGCGCTGGGGATGAAAGTCGAGCGGACCCGCCACATCGCGTCCGGCGACGACGCCTGCGTCTACAAGACAAAGTCGCGGGTCATGACTCGGAACGCGTGACCGGCGACTGTCGACTCGTGACTTCCGGTTTTCGACTCTCGCCTCTTGACCCTCGACTCGCGACTCCGCCGCTTACCACATCTCCGTAAGAATCCGCTCCGGCAAGAATCCCAGTTCCGCGAGCTTTCCGGCCATCTTGCGCCGCGGATTTCCGCACCACGCCTCGCAGAAGCCCGGCCCCTTCGTCTTCGCGCCGTCCGGACCCGTCACCTCGCGCGGCCGGTTGGGTCCGCAGACGAAGGCCATCGAGGACGCGCCGTCGATCCACCCCTCCATGGCGCGGCGAACGATTTCGGGGGTGACGTGCTCTCCCCCCGCGACGGAATAGACGTGGCGGATCCGGAGGCGGTCGCCGTGGCGCGCCTCGAGCTCCTTCCACTCCTCCTTGAAGAAGACGTCCTCCGGGTTGCGGTTCTGGAGAATCAGCAGGTGGCGCTGGGGCCACCCCTTCGCGAGGGCGTGGCGGATCATGCCGCGATTCGGCGCGACGCCGCTCCCCGCGCAGACGTGGAGGATGCCCGTGATCCCCGCCGGAGTCGCCGGGGGAAGGCAGTACTTCCCGTTCGGGCCCGAGAAGGCGATCCTGTAGCCGGCCTTCGCCTCCCGCACGAAATAAGGGGCGAGGAGCTGGTGAAAGGGACCATCCTTGGGATTCTGCTTGACCGAGATCTCGACGAAGGAGGAATCGGTCGCGTCGCTCGAGAGCGAGAAGCTCCTCGGGGATTCGGGCATCCCCTTCTTCTCTTCGAGGTCCCGGACCTCCGCGGCGAGCGCGTCGAACTGGTGCGGATCGATCTCGATGTACTGTCCCGGCCGGTAGTCGAAGGACGCGCCGCCCAGGTCGAGGCGAAGCGTCACGGACAAGGGAGCTTCAGGACGCACCGAACGGACGATCGAAGTGACGTCGGTCATTGGGGTGAGAGTATGACGCTTCCGGCTGCCGGCTGCCAGCTCCCGGCCGCAGGAAGCCGGGGGCGGGAAGCCGGCGGCATTCATTCCCAGGTATAGAAACCCTTCTTCGTTTTCTTCCCCAACTCGCCCGACGCCACCTTCCTTTTCAGGATGTCCGGGGGACGGTACCGGTCTTCCTTGAGCTCTCGGTGGAGGTGCTCCGCGATCGCGAGCCGCACGTCGAGTCCCACGAGGTCCGTGAGGCGCAGCGGACCCATGGGATGGTTGTAGCCCAGTTCCATGGCGCGGTCGATGTCTTCCGCGGAGGCGACGCCCTCCTCGAGCATCCGCATCGCCTCGAGGCCGAGGACGACGCCGAGACGGCTCGTGGCGAATCCGGGCGAATCCTTCACCACGATCGCCGTCTTCCCCATCCGGCGCGCCGTCTCGAGGACGCGCTCCCGCGCCTCGTCGCCCGTCCGCCCGTGGATCACGACCTCGACCAGCTTCATGATATGGACCGGGTTGAAGAAGTGCATGCCGATGACCCGCTCGGGCCGCGCCGTCGCCGACGCGATCTTTCCCACGGGCAGCGACGATGTATTGGTCGCCAGGACGGCGCCGGGCGGGGCGAGACGGTCGAGCTGCCCGAACAGGTCGCGCTTGAGGGCGAGGTCCTCCACGACCGCCTCGACGACGAGGTCCGCGTCGCCCGCCGCCGCCGCGAGGTCCGGCTCCAGCCGGAGGTTCGCGAGCGTCCGGGCCTTCTCCTCCTCCGACACCTTCCCCTTCCGGAGGCCCGCGTCGAGGTCCGCCTCGATCTGCCGGCGCGCCTTCTCCAGGGCGCCGGGAACGGCGTCGTTCAAGGCCACGCGGTGGCCCGACAGCGCCGCGACATGGGCGATGCCGTGGCCCATCGTGCCGGCGCCGACGACGGCGATCCGCGGCGGGTCCTGGCTCATGGAACAGGATTCCTTGAAGAGGGGTGTCGGTTCATTCCGCGAGGACGACCCGGTTGCGCCCCTGGGCCTTGGCCTCGTAGAGCGCGCGGTCCGCCGCCTCGTTGAGCTTTCCGGCGTCTCCGGCCTCCGTGAGGATCGCCACCCCGCCGCTGAAGGTGGCGCTGAATTCTCCGCGCTCCGAGGCGTGGCGGATATGGGAGAAGCCCCCGCAGATCTCGGCCAGGATCCGGAGCGCGGTCGGGCCGTCCGCGTCGGGGAGGATGACGGCGAACTCGTCCCCCCCGTACCGCCCGATGATGTCCGTCTTGCGGAGCCGGTTCTGGAGGAGCCGGGAAAGGCTGAGGATGACGCGGTCCCCGGCGGGGTGCCCGTGCCGGTCGTTGACATCCTTGAAGTTGTCGATGTCGATCATGGCGTAGGCCAGCCGGCGTCCCTGCCGCCGCGCCCGCGCCACCTCGATCTGGAGCTGGGCCTTCGTGCGGGAGTGGTTCAACACGCCCGTGAGGCTGTCGCGCACCATGAAGGAGCGGAGGATCCGGGCGCGCTGGGCGCGGGCCATGAGGGAGGCGACGAGGCGGTCCTCGGCGATGGGCTTCGTGAGAAAATCGTCGCCCCCCAGGCGGAGCGCACCGAGCTGGCGGCCGATGTCGGTTTCGGAGGAAAGGAAGACGATCGGGATCCCCACGAACGCCTCCTGCTGGCGGATGACCGCGGCCAGCTCGAGGCCGTTGCACCCCGGCATGTAGATGTCCATCAGGATCAGGTCCGGATGGAACTCGACGAGCGGCCCGGAAATCTGGCGGGGATCGGTCACCACGCGGCCGGCCATTCCCGCATCCTCGACCACCACCTTCAACCGATCCGCCGTCGCCACCTCGTCGTCCACGATCAGGATCCGGTAGGGTTCCTGGCTGTAGTGCGAGGTGAGCAGTTCGAGCTGGTCGATGAGCGAGCTGATGTCGAGGGGCCGCGGGAAATACCCGCTCCCCCCGGCGCGGACCGCCGAGAAGCGCGTCGCGAGGTCGTCCCTCGACGCGGTGAACACGACCGGCATCCGGCGGCCGGGGACCCTTTGAAGCTCCGCCACCCCTTCGAGAATTTCCTTGTCCTGGGGAGGCGTCGGGAGGTCGGCGATGAGCGCGCCGGGATGCTCCCGGTCGACGGCTCCGCCGAGGACCGCGGTGTCGGGAAAGGAGCGGACCGCGTACCCGAAATGGCCGAGCTGCGCGGTGAGGCTTTCGGCGAACGCGGCGTCGCGCGAAACGAGGAAGACCAGGTGGTCGTCCCGCCCGGTCGTCTGCGGCGGCGTGAGGACCGGCGCGACCACGGGCGAGGTCGCGGCCGCCTCCTTCAGGCCCCCCAGCCCCTCGAAGATCCGCGCCACGATTTCGGGCTCGGGAGGTCCCTTGTCGCCGGGAAGGGTCTTGAGGAGATCGTCGAGGCCGTGCGCCTTCTCCGATACGCCGGGGAATCCGAAGGTGGCCCCGGAGCCGGCGAGAGCGTGGACCTGCCGGTGGAAAACCAGGAAGCCCTTGGGGTCCCACGGTTCCCGCTCCAGCCGCTTCCAGGCATCCTCGATTTCCCGGATCTTCCCGGGAAGCTGCTCCGCGTAGGCCTGCCGCAGGGCGTTCAGCTGCTCGCGGACCGTTTCGTGGCTAGCCATGGCCGCCCTTCCAGATGTCCTGGATCTTGTCGGATAGCGTCATCGGGTCGAAAGGCTTGGCGATCACCTCGACGGCGCCCATCTCCAGGAAATGGGCGATCTCGCCCGGCTGGACCTTCGCGGTCATGAAGACGACGGGGATATTCTCCAGGCCCGGCAGGGTGCGGAGGCTCTTGAGCGTGCTCGGACCGTCCATGCCGGGCATCATCACGTCGAGGAGGATGAGCTGCGGCCGGAACGCGGGCGCCTCCTGGAGCGCCTCGGCGCCCGAGCCGCAGACCCGCAGCGTGAATCCCCCCAGCGTCTCGAGCGCGATTTTCGCGACGGTCTGGATGTCCTCCTCGTCCTCGACGTAGAGGATCCGGTTCAGAGGCCCCGGCGTCATGGGTTCCTTCCTTCAAGCGGGCCGATGTATTTCCACCGGCATTGTACCGCCGCGGGACGTCGTGAAAGGCCCCTCAGGACCCCGTCGCGGGCGGGGATCCTCTCTGGTTGAGGACGGACCGGATCGTCGCCAGCAGATCCTGGTTGGAAGTCCGGGTCTTGACGAGCGCGGCCGACACCCGGCGCGACATCTCCTCCCCCACTTCTTCCGCGGAAAAGATCACGACCGGGACCGCGCGGCCCTCGGGTCCCCTCAGGTCTTCGAGGAGATCCAGGCCCGCGCCGTCCGGCAGCCCCAGGTCGAGGAGGACGAGGTCGAAGGGGTTGCGGCCGAGCTGTTCGCGCGCCTCGTGGAGACTTCGGACGGACGTGATGCGCGCGACATTATTCAGGATCAGGCCGACGATTTTGCGCGTGTCCTCGTCGCCTTCCACGTGAAGGACGCGGGGGCTGGAGTTCCGGGTTTCGATAACGGCCTGGCGGACGGTCTTGAGGAGGCGGTCCTTGTCCACCGGCTTTCCCAGGAAGTCGACGACCTTGATGGCGCCGGCCTCGAGCTCCCCGTGCTCCGACCGGTGGGTCACGGAGAGCATGATCACGGGGAGGTCCCGCGTGCCCTCATTCTCCCGCAGCTCCCGGACGAAGGCGACCCCGCCGGCGCCGGGCAGCTTCAGGTCGAGGGTGAGGGCCTGGTAGCGGTACTGGGCGAGGAGGGCGCGGGCGTGGATGGCGTCGCGCGCGAGGTCGGTCTCGATCCCGGCCTGCCCCAGCACCCGGGCGACATGGGCCGCCGCCTCCGCGTGCGCCTCGCAGACGAGGACCCGCGGCCGCAGCCGGAGGTTCGTGGAGCTGTCGAGCACCGGCTTCCCGTGGCATTCGGGCAGGTCGAAATAGAACCTCGTCCCCGCGTCGGCGATCGTATCGAACCCGATCCGGCCCCCCATCTTCTCGACGAGCGCCTTGCTGATGCTCAGGCCCAGCCCCGTGCCGCCCTTCTGCCGGCTGTCGGAGGCGTCGGCCTGGGCGAACCTGTGAAAAATGCGGGAGCGGAAGGTTTCCGGGATTCCCGGGCCCCGGTCGGCCACGGAAACGCGGACCATCGGCCCGCGCCGGACCACGGCGATGGAAACCGCGTCGCCCCGCGGCGAAAACTTGGTCGCGTTCGAAAGGAGGTTGGTGATCACCTGCGTGAGGCGGTCCGGATCCGCCTCCACCACCGCGTCGGGAAGACCGGTCTCGAGCTGGTAGGCAACGCCGTACTTCTCGGCGTAGGCGCGGTTCGCCTCGATCGCGCCCGCCACGACGGCCATGAGCCGGATCGGCCGGAGATGGAAGTCCATCCTTCCCGACTCGATTTTCTCCACGTCGAGGATGTCGTTGATCAGGCGGACGAGACGCTCGCTGTTCTTGCGGGCGATCTCCACGAGCGCGGTGGCCTTCACGGAAAGCGGCCCCGCCGCCCCGCCCGAGACCAGCCCGAGCGACCCGAGGATGGAGGTCAGGGGCGTCCTCAGCTCGTGGCTCACCGTCGAAATGAATTCGCCCTTGATCCGGTCGACCTTCTGACGCTCGGTGATATCCGTGATGATCCCGCCGAAGAAGACCTCGTCGCCCGTCTTCCAGGAGGAGACGGAGAGGGCGATGGGAAACTCCCCGCCCCCCTTGCGCAGGCCTTCCAGTTCGACGGTGCGGCCGACGACCCGGGATTCGTCTCCAATGAGAAAGCGCGCGAGCCCCTTCCGGTGAAGTTCCCGATAACGTTCGGGCATGATCGTCGTGAGCGGCTGGCCCACGACCTCGGAGGCGCGGTAGCCGAAGATCTTCTCCGCCCCGCGGTTCCACGTCAGGATGACCCCGCGGCCGTCGGCCATGAGAATGCCGTCGTTCGCGGAGTCGATGACGGACCGGAAACGGTCCTCGATGGAGTTGAGGGCCATCTCGCCCTGCTTCCGCTGGACGAACTGGCCCACCTGCCCGGCGACGCCCGCCAACGTATCGAGCATGGCCTCGTCGGGCGGGTCCATCGTCCGGCCGAAAAACTCGAGAACCCCGACGATCTCGCTGCCGCTCTGGAGCGGAAAGGCCAGGGCCGACTTCAGCCCCGCCTTCATGGCCGCCGGGGCGCGGATCACATGCTCCGCTTTGGCGAGGTCGGGAATCC
>DASXTT010000043.1:0-5953 GCA_036505255.1 Planctomycetota bacterium
CTGGGGCGGCGCGCAGGGCACGGCGTCCGACATCAAGATCCACGCCGAGGAGATCATCACGCTCAAGAAGCGCCTCAACGAGATCATCTCGAAGCACACGGGCCTGCCCGTCGCGCGCATCGAGAAGGACTCCGACCGCGACAAATTCATGTCGGCCGCGGAGGCGAAGGCGTACGGCATCGTGGACGAGGTGGTCGAGACCCTGAAGGACATCGAGGGCGACGGGAAGGGCAAGGGCGACATGGCGGCGAGGGAAGATCGCTGACGCGATCTTCCCAGCTTCGAGCTCCCAGATCCCAGTTTTCAGCAGTGAACGGGCCGACGGAGCCGATAATTAACACGCTATGACTGGCAAGAAAAAAGGCGAAGGCCGCTTCTGCACCTTCTGCACGAAGGCCGAGTCGATGGTCACGAACCTCATCTCGGGCCCCGGGAAGATCTGCATCTGCAACGAGTGCGTCGAGATCTGCAACCAGATCCTGAAGGTCGACAAGAAGAAGGCCTACAAGGGCGCCCGCGGTGTCAGCCGCCCCTACCCCGTCAAGCGGCTCCCCACCCCCATCGAGATCAAGGCGGAGCTCGACCAGTACGTCATCGGCCAGGAGCGCACGAAGCGGGCCCTCGCCGTCGCCGTCAACAACCACTACAAGCGCATCATGAACCCCGTCATCGACGCCCAGGTGGAGCTCGAGAAATCGAACATCCTCCTCGTCGGCCCCACGGGGTGCGGCAAGACCCTGCTCGCGAGGACGCTCGCGAGGATCCTCGACGTCCCCTTCGCCATCGGCGACGCGACGACGCTCACCGAGGCGGGATACGTCGGCGAAGACGTGGAGAACCTCCTCCTCAAGCTCCTCCATGAGACCGACTTCGACGTCGAGCGCGCCGAGCGGGGGATCATCTTCATCGACGAGATCGACAAGATCGGAAAGACCCAGAACAACCCGTCGATCACGCGGGACGTCTCGGGCGAGGGCGTCCAGCAGGCGCTCCTCAAGATGCTCGAGGGAACGGTTTCCAACGTCCCGCCTCAGGGCGGGCGCAAGCACCCCGAGCAGGAATACATCCAGGTCGACACGACCCACATCCTCTTCATCTGCGGCGGCGCATTCGACGGGCTGGAGAACATTATCGCGCGCCGGCGCGGCAAGAAGCAGATCGGCTTCCGCACGGACGCGCCCTCCGGCGGCACCATGGACGAGGCCGAGCTGGGGGAGACCCTGGCCGCGGTCGAGCCCGAGGACCTCATCGAATTCGGGATGATCCCCGAGTTCGTCGGCCGCCTCCCCGTCCAGTGCGTCGTCCGGCCCCTGACGAAGGATCAGCTCGTCCAGGTGCTGACCGAGCCCCGGAACGCGATCATCCGCCAGTACAAGAAGCTGTTCGAGCTGGAGAACGCGCGGCTCGAGCTGACCCCGGACGCCCTCGAGGAGGTCGCCAAGAAGGCGATCGCGAAGAAGACCGGGGCGCGCGGCCTCCGGCAGATCATCGAGAACATCATGCTCGACGTCATGTTCGACCTCCCCTCGCGCAAGGACCCCCGCGAATACGTGCTCACGGGCCGCCAGATCCGCGGCGAGGATCCCATCGTCCCCCGGAAGCTGCCGAAGGGCGGGACGCAGAAGGAAGCTTCGTAAGCAGCTTCCAGCTCCCGGCTCCCAGCTTCCAAGCCACGGCGACGCGCTCTTGGTAGCATGAGCCCCATGCGGACCGTGTACACGACGCTCGACGTGGGGCAGTCCCTGATCGTGCGGCTCGCCCTGAACGACGCGGGGATCGAGTTTTTCGTGCTCAACGAGAACGCCGCGTCATGGGGCACGGAGGTGGGCACGGCCGTGGCGCCCTTCATCTTCCAGGTGGCCGAAAAGAATCTCGACAAGGCCGCGGTGGCGATTCGCAAGGCGCTGGACCGGATTCGTGAAACGCCGAAGCCGGCCTCCCGTCGAAAGAAGAAACCATGAACCGATCCTCCGTGGCCCTGGCCGTGCTGTTCGCAGCGGCCGTCGGAGTGGTCGCCGGCGCGATCGTGGGCCAGTGGCGCCGCTCCAACCGGCCTGATGTCGCCGCAAAGCCCGCTCCCCCGCCGCCCGCAAGTCCTCCCGCCGCCCCGGCCCCGGATCCGGAGGTGGACCACCTGAAGAGGCGCGTGGCGGAACTCGAGGCCGCCCTCGCCGCGAAAGAGGCGCCCCCTCCCCCGATCGCCCCGCCGCCGCCCGCGCCCGACTCCGAGAAAACGGCGGCCGCGAAACTCGCCGAGCGTTTCGCCGCCCTCGTGGAGAAGGGAATGGACGCCCTGAGGGATCCCGATTTCAAGCAACTCGCCCAGGACCTGAAGAAGGCGGGGCCGAAGGCGATGGAGGACCTCGCGAAACGGCTTCTCAACGCCGAGTCGGCCACCGAACGATTCCTCGCGGGAGCCTTGATCGAGACGATGGGCGACGCCGCGGCCATCCCTTTCCTGAGCGAGTCGCTTGGGAAGGACCAGGACCTGCTCGTCCGTCGCATGACTTCCCACGCCCTCGCCGTGATCGGGACCGAGCCCGCGCTCGGGGCGCTTCGCGCCGCCATGGCGGGCGATTCGGACTGGGGCGTCCGGGTGAACTCGGCGTACGGGGTCGCCAAGCAGGGCCAGCCCGACGGCCTGAAACTGCTGGAGGAGGCCTACACCTCCTCCTCGACGCCCGCCGAATACAAGCTGGCGGTCTACGGAGGGCTCGCCGACGTCGCCGCCCCTTCCAGCGCGCCGATTTTCCGCAAGGTCCTGTCGGAATCGACGGACCTCACCTACCTCATCCTGTCGATCCGCGCGGTGGAAAAGATGAAGGATCTCGAGTCGGTCTCCAGTCTCAACCGAATCGCCGGGGACGCGAAGTACCCCGCCAACGTCCGCGAGGCGGCGAAGAAGGCCGCCGACGCCATCGCAAAGTGATGACGAGCGCATGACGCATAACGCATGACGCATTACGGCGGCTTGCGCGAGCCGATCCGTGATGCGTAATGCGTGATGCGTGATGTGTCCCCAACACCCCATTACATTTTCGCCATACCGTTGATCCCCACGTTCGCATCCGCAATGCTATGATCGGACTCCGGGAAGAAACGACCGGTTCCGAAGGTTGCACGGGACGAGATTCGAGGACCTCATGGCCCCGACGGCGGTCGACAAGTCCCCGCGGCGGATCCGCGAGATGTTCGACCTCATCTCGCCGAGGTACGACTTCCTCAACCACCTTCTGAGCCTGAACACGGACGTGCTCTGGCGGCGGCGCGCCGCCGAGCGGTGCGGGCCGGACCCGAAGCGCGTCCTCGACGTCTGCTCCGGCACGGGAGACCTCGCCCTGGAGCTCCGCCGACGCTGGGGCTGCGAAGTGGTGGGAACCGATTTCGCCTTCCGGATGCTGAGCCGGGCGCGGATCAAGGGCGGCCGGACCCCGGGTCTGCGCTTCCAGCAGGCCGACACGCTGCGGCTCCCCTTTCGCGACGCGACGTTCGACGCCTGCGCCGTCGCCTTCGGCCTTCGCAACGTCGCCGACATGAATGCGGGAATTCGCGAAATGGCCCGCGTCGTAAGACCTGGAGGCCGCGTGGTGATCCTCGAGTTCGCCACGCCGCCGTCGCGGCTCCTCCGGCGCGGCTATCTTTTCTATTTCACGCGCGTCCTTCCCGCGATCGGCGAGCTGATCGCCCCGGCGCGCCGGGGCGCGTACCGGTACCTGCCGGACTCGGTCGCCGCCTGGCCGGGGCCGGAGGAACTGAAGGCCGCCCTCGAGCGGGCGGGTCTGGCGGAGGTGGGATTCGAGCGGCTGACCTGCGGCGTCGCGGCCATCCACTTCGGGACGCGTCCCAATGGCCGGAAAATGTAGCGTTCTGTCCGTCGGTCCGGATGTCACGGTTTGGTTACAAAAGGATTAAATGTCGGGCCGTCGAACCGAGTTAACTATGTCGGAACTGGTGGCGCCCCAGGACAACGATCTGGTCGCGAGGGTGCTCCGGGGAGATCGACTCGCGGCCAATCTCCTCATGGAGCGCTATCAGAAGCTGGTCTACAGCATCGCGTACCGGATCGTGCTGAACCGGACCGACGCGGAAGACCTGGTGCAATCGATCTTTGTCAGGGTGTTCGGAGGGCTGAAGACCTTCGTGCCGGGCACGGACTTCAAGTCCTGGCTCTACGCGATCGCGGTCAACACCTCGCTGAACGCCCGAAAGCAGACGAAGCGGCAGCAGGCCGTCGCCCAGAAGGCCGCGATCGAAGCCCCGAAATCGGACCGATCGGACCCCGGCGCCTCGCTCCTGTCGATCGAGGCCCGCGAGACCATCGAGAAGGCGATCGCCCTTCTGCCCGAGGAGCAGCGCGTGGTCCTTCACCTCCGCCTCCGCGAGGATCTCACCCACGAGGAGATCGCCAGGATCGTGGGGGTCCCGACGGCGACGGTGACCTCGCGCCTCTTCCTGGCCCGAAAGAAACTGGAGCAGCTGCTCCGGAACGTGTGAGTTGAAATGAAGACGTGCGAACAGATCCTGGAGGCCCTGTCCGGCCTCGCCGAAGAGGTCCTTGACCGGACCGAGGCGGACGAGATCCGGGCCCACCTCCACGGCTGCGCCGAGTGCGCCGCCGCGTGGAAGCGGCAGGTCCTCATCGGCCGCTACTTCCGCGAGACCGATCTGGCGGACCAGGCCGACCGGCCCGACTACTTCTGGGCCAAGCAGCGCAAGCACATCCTGGACGAGGTCGGTTTCGGGACGACCCCGAGCGAGAAGACGACGCTTCCGCGCCGGCGGGTGGCCGGATTCATTTTCGCGGCCGCGGCGGCCGGAATTCTCGTGGTCGGCGCGTGGGCGATCTTCCGCCCCGCCCCGCCGACACGGGTGGACCCTGGAATCGCCAAGGACAACCGGACTCCGCCCCCGATTCCACCGAAGGACGGCGACGTCACCGCGAGGCCGCCCGACTTGGCCCCGAAACCGGACGTCGACCACGTCGTCGACCTGACTCCGCCCCAGGACCAGGGACCTCAGGACCCCGAGCCGGCCAAGCCGGAGCCTCCCAAGAATCCCGTTGCGAAACAGGACCCGACTCCGGCTCCGAAAGATCCGGCACCGAAGGATCGGGAGAATCCCGAAAAGAAGGACGACACCGTCGTCAAAGAGCCTCCCAAGCAACCTCCGGCCGAGCCGGTTCTGGCCAAACTGCCTCCGGGCCACGCTCGCTATTCCGTGAAGCTATCGCAGGAACAGGCGGACATCCTCCTTCCGGTCGGGAACGAATCGAAGGTGCCCGTCCTGAAGCGCGACTCCCTCGAGCAGGTGTTGGCCGTCCTCAAGGTGGCCAGGGCGCGCCTCGACGAGATGACGGAACTGGCCCGGCAGGATTCGAAAGAGGACCTGCCGGAAATCGTCGACGCCTACGCCGCCCTGGTGGGCGAGGGCGCCGCGCCGATCATCGCCCGGCTCAAGAACGCGAATCAGCACCCGGGCCCCGCCTACAAGGAGCTGGCCCTCCAGAGCAAAGAGTTCGAAGCGATGCCGGAGAGCGTGAAAGCCGCGATCCGCCCCGCCTTCCAGGCTTGCGAGTGGGCGCGGAGCGGCATCGCCAAGCGCCAGCCGCGGACCTGCGCCAAGCCGGTCCTCGGCGCCCTCCTCCGCGCCCGCGAATGCGTGGCGCTCCTCGAGATGAAGGCGGTGATTTCGAGCCGGACCGTGTGGGCCTTCTCCGTCCTGGACCGCCGCCAGGACGAGCTTCTGGACCACGCCGAGAAGGGGCGCAAGGCCGAGGCCGAAGTCGCCTGTCAGAACTATGAGTTGTTCCTGAATTCGAGCGTACTGATGCTGGATGGTCTGGACGCCAAGGACGCCGCCCATCCGCTGTCGCTGGCGAAGGGCATGATGCGGCCGCAAATCGAAAAGTTCCGGAAATTCACCGGACCCGCCGACATCCTCGAAATCGTGCAGA
>DASXTT010000044.1:0-7018 GCA_036505255.1 Planctomycetota bacterium
GATTTGGGCCAAGCGATCGCGCTCGACGGTTCAGGGAACATTTACGTGGGAGGGTTCGCCGGAACGGACACCAACGGCCGCGACGGCCTACTACTTCGGTATACCGATACCGGAGCCTTCTCCAATGCTGCGCTCTTCACCGGCCCGGCGGGTGGCGACGACGAGATTCTCGACATCGCGGTCGATTCAGACGGCTTTATCTACGCCGTCGGCTACGAGACCGTGACGAGCCAGGGGGAGAACATGTGGATTCGAAAGTACGAATACGACACCAACAACAATGAATTCAATACGATCTGGACTCGGACGCATGACGGCGGATTCGGAAACGACCGGGCCATCAGCGTGGCGATCTCGGGGTCCAACCTTGTTGTCGCGGGATACGAGACGAATTCCGGAGGGCAGACGAAGCTCGTGCTGCGCGTCTATGCCAAGTAGGAAAATCGCCGCCGCGTTGGCGCTGACCACGCTCCTGTCGGGCTGCGGCCTGATCACCCACGGGACCTATCAGAAGATCAGATTCATCTCCGATCCACCGGGTGCGGAAGTCTGGGTGAATGATCAGAAGCAGACCATCAACGGTGAAGATCAGACGTCCTCGCTGCCGAGGCACGAAGCCGTCGTCACTTTCAAGAAGGCCGGGTACATCCCGGAAATCATCACCCTGAAATGCAAGACGAGCTCCTACTTCTATTGGAGCCTTGTCATGGGGATCCTGGCGGCCGGGGTCGATTGGATCGCGGGCTCCTGGAGGGAGTTCGAGCAGGACACCGTGTCGGTCACGCTGAAGCCCGAGCCGGGCACCCGACCGCAAAGGACGGTCGTCGTGACATCGAGCCCCCCCGGCGCCGAGGTCTCAATCGGCACCGCTTCGCTCGGCCGGACGAAGGGACAGGGTGAGACGCCCCTCAGCGTGCTGCTGACGTGGGAAGCGGATGAGAAGGAGGAATCGAAGACCCTCACCTTCACGCTTTACGATCATGAGTCCAAGAACATGACGCTGAGGCGCGGCGACAAGGCGATATTCGCCAAGCTGGACCCCAAGCCCGAGGAGATCCCGGTGGACTTCTATTCCGTGCCGGGGGATGCCACCGTTCTCATCGACGGGGACAGGATCACGGGCCGGACGCCGACCTCCGCGACGTTCAAGTGGGTGAGCGACACCAAACCGAAAAAGGTCGAGTTCCAGAAGGAGGGGTATCAACCGCTGTCGCTGACTCTGAATCGAGGCAACCGGACCATCAGAGTCGAGCTCAAGGAGATCATCACCGAGTCCCTCCTCAAGATCGAGACCGTCCCGGCGGGGGCCTACATCGAAGTGGACGGCTCACTCTCAGGTCCGGCGCCGTCCGAGATTTCGCTGAAGTGGTCCGTCCTGACCACCCAGCACAAGGTGCGGTGCATTCTGCCGGGGTACCAGACCAGTCAGGCTTTCACGGTCGAAAAGGCCACGCAGTCGCCCGTGCGGATCAGCCTCAAGCCGATGCTCCCCAGGCTGCCCTGAGGCGCGCGACCTCAGCAGGAAAATTCGAACCTTCTCAACGCGCCACCCCGTAACCGCGCGCGCCCGATGACGAACATAAAAGCAGACCCCCCGCGCCACAGGGGAGGAAGCGGGACGCGAAGGTCAATTGTGAACCTGATTTGAGGCCATTGAGAATCACATGCTGCATCCACCGATCGAGCCGCGCCGGAAGGCGGAGCCCGCCCGGCCGCCCTCCGATGGGGCCCTGGAGATGTCCGGATCGATCACCTCCACCCTCCGCGAACGCATCCGGCTCTCGCTGGAAAAGCAGGGGTACCAGATCGTGAAGTCGAGAATCACGGCGATCTGGGTGAACCAGTCCAACCGGACCTTCTCGCTCACCGAGGGGAAATCCTCGGTCGCCGGCGAGCACGTCATGGCGATCATGAAGGGGCCGGACGCCTTCCTGGTGATCACGCGATCCCGCGGAGGAGCCGGCGGCGATCCCTACCTCTTCGGACTCGATCAAGCGGAAGAACTGAAGCGACTGGCGTAACCGGCGCTACCGGCTTCCGGCTTCCGGCTTCCCGCTTCCAGCCTCCGGCATTTGGCGCCGGAAGCCGGGAGCAGGAAGCCTCTTCAGTTCCGCTTCCGAAGGCTCATCTCCAGCAGGATCCCCTGGATGAACTGGGGCTTTCCGCTCTCGTCCCGCACCAGGCCCGCCTCGTGCCGCACCGGCACCTCGCGTCCCCCGCGCGTGAGCAGGCGGTACTCCGCGCGAAGGTCCCCATCACCCGACCGGAGCCGCGACATCGCTTCCAAGATCCGCTCCCGGTCGTCCGGATGGATCTGCTTCGACCACCGGCGGGGATCGTCCAGCCACTCCTGCGGCGTGAAGCCGAGCATCGCCTCGACCTGCGGGCTGATGTAGACCGTGTCGCCCGTCTTGAGCGACTCGATGTACGTGACGGCGGGGATGAGCTCCACGTGAGCCCGGTATCGGGCCTCCGCGTTGCGGAGCTCGCGCACCCGCTCCGCGATCACCATCTCGTACTCGCCCGTGAGCTCGCGGAGCCTCGCGTAGGCGTCCTGGAAGCCGCGGTGCGCCATCTCGAAGGGGGCCAGCGATTCGGCGAGGAACTCCATGGCCCGCGCCACGGACCGGTTCCGCGACGAAGCCCGCGCCTTCCGGATGGCGGCCTCGAGGGCCTGCCGGTGGAGAAGGACCATCGCCAGGAGGCCGGTCTCCTCGTTCATGGCCAGGCGGCCGAGGTCGTAGGCGCGCTTCAGTTCCGCCTCGCCCCCGCCCTGGAGATAGGCCCTCAGCGCGGAGCCGTAATCCCGCGCCAGCTCCGCGGAGGGGCCGCTCATGTCTCCTCACCCCCGTACTGCGCGACAAGCACGAGGGCGTCGTCGGTCCCCTTGATGTAGCGCTGGATCACCGTTTCCGCGAGCCGGGCCGGGGAGTCGATCGTGTTGAGCGCCTCCGTGAATCCCTCGCGGATCCCGTCCGTCGCGAAGACCAGCCGGTCGCCGCGGGCGAGGCGGATCGACTCGGAATCGGAGAGCCGGGGCAGCTTGTATCCCACGACGCCGCCGATCTGCATGATCGAGACGCGCCGCGACCCGGGCTTGGATCGGACCAGCACCCCCTCGATGTTCCCCACGGCCGCCCACGTCAGGGTCGACTCCTTGACGTTGATCGCCGCCAAGGCCGCCACGACGCCCCGCGTTCCCGCCAGGGCCTCGTGGCTCTGCTGGAAGAGGGGGATGATCGGGGACTCGGCGTGGCGATCCATGGCGGCCACGGCCGTGCGCGCGGCGACGGCGGCCTCCGGTCCGTGGCCCAGCGCGTCCACGACCCCCAGCAGGACCCCGTTCGGGATGGCGTGCACGAGGAAGAGGTCGCCCGAGACCGTCTCGCCGGGAAGCGGGAGGGAAACCGCGGCCCACTGGAGCCCGGGAAGCCGGCCCGAGGATTGAACGACGCCGCTCATCGAAACCACTTCCGAATGATGACCGTCGTCCCTTTGCCCGCCTCCGAGACGACCTCGAAATCGTCCATGAGCCGCCGGGTGCCGGGAAGCCCGAGGCCGAGGCTCCGGCTGGTGGAGTAGCCGTCCTTCATCGCGAGGCCGATGTCCGGGATGCCCGGCCCCTTGTCCCGGGCGACGACCTGGATCCCGGCCTGGCCGTTGTCGTGCCCCTTCACCGGGCCAAGGACGATCTCCCCTTTCTTGGCGTACTCGACGATGTTGCGCGACAGCTCGGAGATGGCGGTCGCGATGGCGATCTGGTCGGTGGAGGAGAAGCCGAGCTTGGCCGCCAACGCCCGCCCGCGCTGGCGGGCGGTGACGATATCCTGGTCCGAACCGATCGGGATCGTCACCTCGTCATTCATGCTCGTGACCCGCCTTGGCCAGGCGGTCCAGGAAGGAGAGGGCCTCCTCGAGGTCGAGGGCCGTCCAAACGTCGGTCAGGCTCAGGCCCAGCTGGACCATGGCGAACGCGACCTCCGGCTGGATGCCCACGATGACGGTCTCGGCGCCGCGCATTTTCAGGATCTGCCCGATGCTCCGGAGCGTCCGGACGGCAAAGGAATCCATGACGTCCAGGACGGTCACGTCGATGATGACCCCCTTGGACCGGAACCGGCCGACGCGCTGGGCGAGATCGTCCCGAAGGCGGAGGAGATCGGCGTCGCTCAGCGCCGCCTGGATGCTGGCGATCAGGTAGTTTCCCTGCTTGAGGATCGGAACTTCCATCCGGCCTCCCTCGACCCAACTATGATCCGCTCCTACTTCGCCTGTTCCAACGAGGGCTTGGGCTCCGACACCTGCGTGACCTGGTAGCCCAGGAGCCGCTCGGCCTCTTCGATGCCTCCCTGGAGGTCGCCGACCGTCTTCATCTTGGCGAGATCCACGCCGATCGTCACCAGGGTCTGGGCGATTTCCGAGGAGAGGCCCGTCACGATCACGGTCGCGCCGAGGAGGCGGGAGGCCTCGACGGTCTGCACGAGGTGGTTGGCGACTTTGGAGTCGACGGCGGGCACGCCCGTGATGTCGATGACGACCACCTTGGCGCGGTTGGACCGGATGCCCCGGAGGAGCTGCTCCGTGAGCTGCCGCGCGCGCTGGGCGTCCACGACGCCGATGATGGGAAGGATGAGGAGCCGCTCGCGCACCTGGAGCACGGGGGTCGACAGTTCGCGGATCGCCTCCTGCTGCTGGCGGATGATGCGCTCGCGCTCCTGGACGAAGCCGACGGCCACCGTGTTCGCGATGCGGTTGGCCGCGGGCTCGTACGCGTCGAGCACCCGGTTGAGGAGGGCGAAGTCCTGCTTGTACTTGCCGAAGAGGGACCGGGCCAGGACGTCGCGAAGGAGGAGGACGATGCCGACGACCTCGTGCGTCTCGACGCCTCGCGGGATGATGCGTTCCGACAGGTTGCGGGCGTACGCCTGCAGGGCGTCCACGCTTCCGGTTTCCAGCACCTCCACGTAGTTGTCGTACACGGAGGTCGCCTCGGCGAAGATCTCCTCCTTCGTCATCGCGGTGAGGAGTTTCGCCTCGGTGATGCGGCGCGCCCAGTGTTCGCGCAGTTCCGTCCGGTTCGCCCGCAGGTGGGCGACGAGCTCCCGGAGCAACGCCACCGTGTCGTCGTTGCGCGTCTCCGGAACGGGCACCCTCGCCACCACCGCCGACTTCTCCTTGTCCCGCGTCGCCATCGATCGTCCCTCCATGTTCGCCCACCCGCCCCTGGTCTTCATCATGATTCCTCCCCTACACCTCCCGGAGCGGCCGCGCGGGCGCACGGCCCGCGCTCCCGGGCCGTCCGGACGGAATCCGAACGGTCCGCGATCGACCCACTCGAAACTCCTCTCCGGGATGGCGGCCCATTGTAAGCAAAGGCCGTGCCCCATCTCCCCCATGGGGCCGCCGGGAATCCCGCTTCGCCATTATCATAAGTGAGACTATTCCATTTTTTTCTTCTCACTTGTGAGAAGTCCGGGTATACTTCTCATCTCATGAGCGCGTCGATTCTCATCGCGCATGATGACCCGGCCGTGGGGGAAGCCCTTTCGATTATCCTCCAGGGGCGGGGTTTCGACTGCTCCACCGCCCCGGACGCCCCGACGGCGCTCCGCCTGCTCCGCCACGGCGGTTTCGACCTCGTGATTTGCGAGGCCGGCCCGCCGCACGAGGGCCTCGAGGGACAGGTGCGCGCGGAGTTTCCCGGGACCGCGGTCCTTCCGCTGTCGGCTCCCGCGCCCGGAAACAGGCGCCGCGCCGTCCCGTCCCGGTTTCACCTCGACGACGAGCTTCTCCAGGCCGTCGGCGAAGTCCTGGCCCGGCGCGAGCCTTCCGGGGAGCGGGATCCGCGCCCGCGGCCGCACGGTTCCGATCCGCTGATCGGGCGCAGCCCCCAGATGAAGGGGGTGCTCGAGATGATCCGGAAGCTCTCCTCGACGCCGAGCACCGTGCTCGTCACCGGGGAGAGCGGCACCGGGAAGGAGGTGGTCGCCCGGGCCCTTCACGAGGCCTGCCGGGAGACGCGCGACCAGAAGTTCGTGCCGATCAACTGCGCGGCGATCCCGGCGACGCTGATGGAGAGCGAGCTCTTCGGCCACGTCCGGGGGGCGTTCACGGGGGCGACGGGGGAAAAGAAGGGGCTCCTCGAAACGGCGGAGGGGGGATCGCTCTTCCTGGACGAGATCGGCGAGCTCGACATCGGCCTGCAGGCGAAGCTCCTGCGCGCCATCGACCGGAAGGAGATCGTGCGCGTCGGCGGGGTGAGCCCGATCCGGCTCGACGCGCGGATCATGTGTGCCACCAACCGGGATCTCCGGGAACAGATTTCACGCCGTCTTTTCCGCGAGGACCTCTACTTCCGCATCAGCGTGGTGGAAATCAGGCTCGCCCCCCTCCGGGAGCGGCCCGAGGACATCCCGGACCTCGTCTCGCATTTCATCGCGCGCCTCAACCGGGAGCTCCGGAGGAGCTACCGGGGCGTGGATCCGGCCGCGATGGAGGCGCTCATGGCGTACGAGTGGCGCGGGAACGTCCGGGAGCTCCAGAACGTCATCGAGCGGGCGATGATCCTGCGGGACGGCGAGACCATCGGGCTCGAGGACCTTGCGGCGCACGTCGCCCGGACCGTGGCGCGGCCCCCCACGAAGCTGCGCGAGGCCCTGCGGTCCTTCGAGCGCGAGCACATCCGGGGCGTGCTGGAGCAGGCGGGCCGGGATCGGGATGAGGCGGCGCGGCGGCTGGGGATCGGCGTCTCTTCGCTCTACAGGAAGCTGAGGATCCTGAAGCTCACCTCTGGAGAGTCGGTCCGGACGGACTGAAGCGGGGTCCAGGGCAAGTTTCAAGTTCCAAGATCCCAGATCCCATCCGGGCTGCGAGTTTCGAGCGGCAAGCCAGAGGATTCAAGCTCCAAGCCAAACTTGGCGGTGGACGCTTGCACGGGACTATTTGGCGTACACCCGCAGAACCAGCTTCGTCTGCCCGCCCGACACCGTCTCGAACCCGGCGACGACGACTTGGTCTC
>DASXTT010000045.1:0-2786 GCA_036505255.1 Planctomycetota bacterium
TAGAAGAGGACCTCCAGCGTGAGATGACATCCCGGGCATTCGAACCGCTCGCCCGACCACCCGCCGGGAACCGAGGTCCGGGCTCCGCACTCGGGGCACTCCGCCCGGTACTCGCCCGTCCGCGGGACGGGGCGGTACAGGTGGTCGAACCGGGCGAGCGCGGCGGTCGCGTCCGGAAACCGGCGCGACGGATCCTCCTCGAGGCAAGCGAAGAGGAAATCGTCCCATCCGGTTCCGAGCGCGGGGCACGCGCGGGAGACGGGCTTGATCACGAAGGGCGCCTGGCCCGTGAGAAGCGCGTAGAAAACCTTGCCGAACGAGAAGACGTCGGCGGGCCGGCCGCAGCCGCGCAGGAATTCCGAGCGGAACCGCTCCGGCGCCGCGTACAGCGGGGCCGCCACGCCCATCGACTGCTCCTCGGCCAGGCCGGAAACCTCGATGTCGCGGACGCCCTCGTCGAAGAGCGCGCCGTACCCCACGTCGATGAGCTTCACGCCCCCGTCGGACGCGACGAGGACGTTGCGCGGCGAGAGGTCGCCGTGGATGAAGCCCCGGGCGTGGACGGCGGCGAGGGCCTGGAGGATCGACCGAGCCAGCGCCAGCCGGGAGTCGAGAGGAAGACCGCCGTTCTGGATCGAGTCCTCCAGCGGCCGCGCGTCGAGCAGCTCCATCCGGAGGAACGGAGGATCGTGGTCGAATTCGACGGCCTCGATGCGGGGAAAAAAGGCGGCGTCCGGACCGGAAAGCGCTCCCAGGGCTTCCTGCGCGAACGCTTCGCGCCGCGGCGCGGGGGCGCGGCCCCGGGAACGGAACACCTTCACGGCGACCGGGCGGCCTTCGAACTCGGCTTTCCACACGTCGCCGAAATGGCCGCCCCCGATCCGCTCCAGGAGGCGGTGGCCGTCGATCCTCGGCCCGGTTTGCGTGTCCGGCATGGTTGCGACCCGGATGACCCCCGACTTCGGTGAGAATTATACCACCCCTTAGACGGACGGGGTTTCGGGAACGTGACCCGGAATCGGATGGGATCCCCGGATTTTCGTCCGGGGAAAAGAGATTGCAACCCCGGCGCGAGGCCGGTATAAAGGCGGCGCCTCCGGACCGGAAAGAGCCGGACCGCAAAACTTTCCAGACGTCCGGGCGGTTCACGAGAGCGGTTTACCCTGGCGGAGATAGTCTCGCCGGGCCCGAGCAACCGCCCAATCGAGGAGACGATATGAAGATCGCCGCGGCCCAGATCAACCCGACCATCGGAGATTTCGACGGCAACCTCGACCGCATCCTCACGTTCGTCTCCCGCGCCCGCGAAATGGAGGCCCAGCTCGTCGTCTTTCCGGAGATGTGCCTGACGGGCTATCCGCCCTGGGACCTCCTCGAGCGCCCCTGGTTCGTGGACGCCAACCTCCAGGCCCTCGACCGGCTCGCGAAGAAGATCAAGGACGTCGGGGTCGTCGTGGGGTTCGTCGACCGGAACACTTCAGAGGGCAAGCCGCTTTACAACGCGGCCGCGCTGATCGAGAACGGCGACATCTCGTACGTCTCCTACAAGTCGCTCCTGCCGACCTACGACGTCTTCGACGAGGACCGGTACTTCGAGCCCGCCGCGGGCACGGCGCCGGTCAAGTTCGGCTCGACCAAGCTCGCCATGACGATCTGCGAGGATCTCTGGACCGACGAAGTGTGCGGGCCGCGCAAGCTCTACCACCGCGACCCGCTGGCCGACGTCGCCAAGAAGAAGATCGGGCTCATCGTCAACATCGCGGCCTCGCCGTGGTGGCTGGGGAAGGAGAAACTGCGCATCGAGCTGGCGAAGAACAAAGCCCTCGAGCACAAGCTGCCGGTCCTGATGGTGAACCAGGTCGGGGGCAACGACGAGCTCGTCTTCGACGGGTCGAGCGTCTGCGTCAACGAGAAGGGCGAGGTCATCGCCCGCGCGAAGAGCTTCGAGGAAGACCTGATGATGGTCGACCTCCAGTACGGCGCGGGGGACTCCCACGGCAACGACGGGAGCGACCCGGACATGATCTACCGGGCGCTCGTGCTCGGCACGCGCGACTACGCCCACAAGTGCGGCTTCACGAAAGCGGTCATCGGACTCTCGGGCGGCCTCGACTCCGCGGTCGTCGCGTGCATCGCGGCCGAAGCGCTCGGGCCGGAGAACGTCCTCGGCGTCACGATGCCCACGGAATTCTCGAGCCACGGGTCGGTCCACGATTCCGAGGCGCTCGCCCGCGGGCTCGGCATCCAGCTCACGAACCTCTCGATCCAGGGCCTCTACAAGGCGTACCTCGCCGAGTTCGAGAAGCTCTTCGCGGGGAAGCCCAAGGACGTCACCGAGGAGAACCTGCAGGCGCGGATCCGCGGCAACATCCTCATGGCCGTCTCGAACAAGCTCGGCCACCTCGTGCTCTCGACGGGGAACAAGAGCGAGATCGCGACCGGCTACACGACGCTCTACGGCGACATGTGCGGCGGACTCGCGGTCATTTCCGACGTGCCCAAGACGATGATCAACCGGATCGCGCCGGAGGTCATCAACAAGGACCGCGAGGTGATCCCGTCGGCCATCCTGACGAAGCCGCCGAGCGCGGAGCTGCGGCTGAACCAGAAGGACACCGACACGCTGCCTCCGTACGAAGTCCTCGACCCGATCCTCCAGGCCTTCGTCGTGCATCGGAAGTCGCCCGAGGAGATCATCGCGGCGGGCGCGGACCGCGCCATGGTGGAGAGGGTGGTGAAGCTCGTCGAGAAGGCGGAGTACAAGCGCCGCCAGGCCGCGCCCGGTA
>DASXTT010000046.1:0-1911 GCA_036505255.1 Planctomycetota bacterium
CCAGACGGTGCTCTGGGGCGCCGCGACGCACCCAACGGCCGCCTACGAGAACATCAAGGTCGACGACAGCGGCCGGGTGGACTTCCTGGACACTTCGATCACGTCCAACGGGCGCGGGGTGGTCCTGCGGCGCTTCATCAAGGGGACGGGAGAGGGAATCGATCTTCCCCGCGCCAACAAGATCGTCTTCATCACCCGGAGGAACGACGTGGTCCCCATCTGCGCGCGCCTGACGCCGGAGCAGGCGGCCGCCTACTTCATGCTCGGCGAGTCCATCGAGACCTCGGCAGGCGATCCCACCCGAGCGGGGCAGGCCAAGCGGGAGGTCGGTACGAATCCCTTCATCGTGGGCCCGGAGTCCGAGGAAGGCAACAGGCTGCTGGCGATCCTTCGCGACAATCCCGACATGCAGGCCTACATCTTGAACACCGGCTCGGTCGGCGCCACCGACGGCTTCCCCGGCGAGAAGGTCTCGATCAAGGTCTCGACGGAAATCATGAAGCAGATCGCCAAGGAGGGAATCGTCTGGGAGAGGGACCCGGATTGGGGTTACGAGGTCCCCTCGGACGTCCCGGGACTGGACCTCGCCAAGTACACGCCCAGGAGCTACTACACCCCGGAGAAATACCGGGGGCTCGTCGGGAAGCTCCGCGAGGAGCGGCGTGCCTGGCTCTCGCAGTTCCCCGGACTCGACCCGGCCATCCCGATGACCATCGAAGGCTGAACAAACCCGTGGTCGAGGTCCGAGGGCTCGAAGACGTCGTCGCGGCGGACTCCTCGATCTGCTACATCGACGGCGCGCGGGGCATCCTCTCCTACCGCGGCATCGACATCCACGAGCTGGCCGAGAAGTCGAGCTTCGAGGAGGTCTGCTTTCTCCTCTGGGCCGGCAGGCTCCCCCGCCGCGAGGAGCTCGAAGTCACGCGCGCCGCCGTCGGCAGCGAGAGAGCGATCCCGCGGGAACACTTGAATCTCCTGATGACACTCTCGAGGACGTCGGCGCCGATGGATGCCCTGAGGACGGCAGTTTCCGCACTCGCCGACTCCGATCCGGACGCGCGCGACATGTCGGAGGAGGCCAACCGCCGCAAGGCCGTGCGATTGACCGCACAGATCGCCACGGTCGTGGCCGCGTTTCATCGGCTGCGGCAGGGCAAGGCCGTCGTGCCTCCCGACCCGGGCCGCTCGCACGCCGATGATTTCTTGAGGATGGTCAACGGCGAGACGGCCCGCTCCTCCTCCGTGCGGGCGCTGGACATCGCGCTCGTCCTCCATGCCGATCACGAGTTGAATGCTTCGACCTTCGCCGCGCGCGTGACCGCCGCCACGCTGTCCGACATGCACTCGGCGATCACCTCGGCGATCGGGACGCTCAAGGGTCCCCTCCACGGCGGAGCGAATGAAGCTGTCCTCCGCATGCTCAACGAGATCGGCTCGCTCGACCACGTGGACGATGACATCCGCGCACGCCTGGCGCGCAAGGAGAAGATCATGGGCTTCGGGCACCGCGTCTATTCGACCGAGGATCCGAGGGCGACGCACCTGCGGGCGATGTCCAGGGCTGTGGCGGAGTCCTCCGGAGAGACACGCTGGTACGACATGTCCCGCCGCATCGAGAAGATCGTGAACGAGGAAAAGAAGCTGAATGCCAATGTGGACTTCTACTCGGCGTCGCTCTACTCCATGCTGGGGCTTCCGCCCGACCTCTTCACGCCGATCTTCGCCGTCTCGCGGATCTCCGGCTGGACCGCCCACGTCCTCGAGCAATACGCCAACAACCGCTTGATCCGCCCCCGCGCCAGATACACCGGCCCGGCCTACCCCCAGCCCTACGTCCCGCCGGAAAACCGGTAACTGCCCATTGGCGACAATGGCTCGGCACCACGTGACCGCCCCTACGCTTTCTCCCGG
>DASXTT010000047.1:0-5927 GCA_036505255.1 Planctomycetota bacterium
CATCTGCAAGGGCGGCAAAGGGGGTCGGGGTAACCGCCGCTTCGCGACCCCGACCCGCCAGACCCCGCGGTTCGCCGAAACGGGGCAAACCGGCGAAGAGCGCCGGCTCCGACTCGAGCTCCGCATGATCGCCGACGTGGGCCTCGTCGGAATGCCCAATGCCGGCAAGTCCACGCTGCTCTCACGACTTTCGGCGGCCCGGCCCCGCGTCGCGGCCTACCCCTTCACCACCCTCATCCCGAGCCTCGGCATCCTCAAGTTCGACGACGTCCGCACCTGCGTCCTGGCCGACCTCCCGGGCCTCATCGAGGGGGCGCACGAGGGGAAGGGCCTCGGCGACCAGTTCCTCCGCCACATCGAGCGGACGCGCATCCTCCTCCACCTCGTCGACGCGGCTCCCCTGGCGTTCAAGCCGCCCGCCGAGGCCTACCGGATCATCCGGAAGGAGGTCGCGGGGTTCAGCCCGACCCTGGCGGAGAAGCCGGAAATCGTGGTGGCGACCAAGATCGACGCCGTGGAGAACCGGTCGCCGATCGCGGCGCTCCGGAGGGCGGTCAAAAAGGAGACCGGAGGGGATGTCCTGGAGATCTCCGCGGCGGCGGGAACGGGGCTCAAGGCCCTCCTCCGGAGGATCCTGGAGGTGCTCGACTCGGAGAAAGTGGAGTCCGGCGGGCGGAAACTGGTGTAAGATTAGGCCGATCCGGAGAACCAATCCATGGAACTGGCGAGCATCTTTGCGGCGATGGTGAAGGAGGACGCGTCCGACCTCTTTCTCAAGGTGGGCGTTTCCCCGTCGATCCGCGTCGTGGGCCGCGTGGTCTCGATGGGCGGGCCGCCGGTCACCGAAGAGAGCATCATGGAGATCTTCAACCAGGTCACGGACGACTTCAACAAGAAGAAGTTCAGCGACATGGGCGAGGTGGACGTCTCCTACGAGATCTACGGGGTGGGGCGGTTCCGCGCCAACGTCTTCCGCCAGCGCGGCTACATCGGCATGGTCTTCCGCCACATCTTCTCGAAGATCCCCACGATGGAGGAGCTCAACCTCCCCTCGGAGCCGCTGAAGCGCCTCTCGCTCATGCCCCGAGGCCTCATCCTCGTGACCGGCACGGCGGGCTCCGGCAAGTCCACGACCATCGCGTCGATGCTCAACTTCATCAACCAGAACGAGGAGAAGCACATCGTCACGGTGGAGGACCCCGTCGAGTTCACCTTCACCGACGACAAGTGCGTCATCGACCAGCGCGAGATCGGCCAGGACACGCAGAATTTCGCCGCGGCCCTGAAACACGCGGTGCGCCAGTCGCCCGACGTCATCTTCGTCGGCGAAATGCGCGACCTGGAGACCATGGAGGCGGCCGTGAACGCCGCGGAGACGGGCCACCTCGTCGTCTCCACGCTCCACTCGCAGAACGCGATGCAGACCGTCGACCGCATCATGAACATGTTCCCCGTGCACCAGCACGAGTTCCTGCGCATGCAGCTCTCCCAGCTCCTCGAGGGCGTCGTCTCCCAGCGCCTCATCCCCACCAAGGACGGCTCGGCGCGGATGCCGTCGATCGAGCTGATGATCGCGACCCCGACGAGCCGGGAGCTGATCCTCCAGGGCAAGAGCCGCGAGCTCTACAAGGCGATCAAGGAGGGCGGCTACTACGGCTGCATGACCTTCAACCAGTCGCTCAAGTCGCTCCTCGAGCGCGACCTGATCACGCTGGAGGACGCCCTCCACGCGGCCGACAGCCCGGACGAGCTGAAGCTGGAACTGCGGGGCATCACCAAGGAAACTCCGAGCGGCGCGAAGGCGCAGTTCGGAGGCAAGCAACACGGGGGGCGCCGATAAGCTTCAGGCTTGAAGCTCGCACCCCAACCTCCGGCGGGGTCGGTCGTTCAAATCAACGTGCCTGCCTTGGCGCGTCCGGGCCGGCGCTCATGACATGCGCAAGCTGGTGAACAACGTCAAGCGGGTCAACGCGATCCTCTGGACCGGCAACGTCCTGCTCATCATCGGGATCGTCGCCTTCGCGTTCCAGTTCCTGATCTTCCCGGACGTCCTGGTCCGCGAGGTCGATCCGCCGATCTCCATCCCGCCCGCGACGGGCAGGAGTCCGAACGTCACTGATATCCGCGCCCTGCGGGACCTGCCCAATCCCCTGAAACCTTCGGTCAAGATAGGGGGCACGCCGGCCGCGCGGGGTCCCATCGGCCTCATCGGAACCGACAGCATCGCCAATGATCCCACCTCGCACGTGGCGTATCTGGTCGTCAAGAGCCGCAATCTCCCCGTCAACGCCTATGTCGACGAGCCGATCCGCGACGAGGCGGCCGGCCAGGAAGTTGCGGACCTCGCCGGGTGGCGGTTGAAAAGCGTCACGCCCACGACGGCCGTGTTCAAGACCCCGGGGGAGGAAGTGACGCTCCAGCTCGAGGAGATCACGGCGGCCCCGCCCGCCCTGGTCGGGACGGGGGTTCCGGGCGCCGCGCCTCCGCCGCCGGGAGCCGCCTGGGAGAAGGCGAAATACGCCACCAAGAAGAACGACGCGCGGTCCGACGACAACCGGGAAGTCTGGGAAGTCGACCGCAAGGAGGTCGAGTGGGCCGGCTCCAACTGGGAGTCGGTCCTCCAGGGGGTGAGTATCGAGCCCTACCCCGGGGGCGGCCTTAAGATCAATTCCCTGCCCGACGGCGGCTACGCCTCCGACCGGGGATTCCGGGCGGGCGACGTCCTCAGGGTCGTGAACGGCCAGGCGATCGACAGCATCGCGCGCCTCCAGGAGGTGATGAAGGGCATGTCGAAGAACCAGGCCACGCTCAACGTCATCGTCGACCGGAGCGGCCGCCTCTACACGATCCAGTACCAGGTCCAGCCCGCCGGACGCCAGCCCCGGTAGCCGGCTTCTTGCCCGATCCGCCGGGGACCGCTACCCTGATCGCATGCTCCTCGCGGCCCTCGATCTCGGAAATTCGAGGCTCCACGCGGCGGTCTTCGCCGAGACGCCCTCGGGAGTCCTCCTCGTCGACCGGCGCGACGCCCCTGAACCTTCCTCCGCCTTCTTCCGCAAATGGCGCGTTCCCGTCGCGGAAGCGGTCTATGCCTCGGTCCGGCCCGAGGCCGATCGCAATCTCGAGCGCGCGATCCGGGCCGGGTGGAACGTGCGAGCCCGGAAGATGGGGCGCGATTTTCCGGCCGCGATCCGAAATCGCACCCGAAAGCCGCGGGAAACGGGAGGGGACCGGCTCGCCAACGCCGTCGCCGCCTGGCATCGTTGCCGCCGCGCCTGCGTCGTCGTCGACTTGGGCACGGCGATCACGGTGGAAGTCGTCAACAAGAGCGGCGAATTCGTGGGGGGGGCGATCGCGCCGGGGCTCGCGGCGATGGCCCGGGCGCTCCACGACGGCACGAACCTGCTGCCTCTGGTGGCCCCTCGTCCCCGGGCGGATATCGGCCGCGACACCAAGACGTCCATCGAAGCGGGACTCTACGCCGCCGGCCGCGGCTTGATCGGGGTCGGCCGCCACCTGGCGGGGGGTCCGGCGCGCCTGTTCGGCACAGGTGGAGACGCACGGTGGTTCGCGTCCCTGTTCGACGAAATCGTCCCGCATCTCACCCTCGAGGGAGTCGCCCTGTCATGGCTGAAGGCCCGTCGACCGTAGCGCTGGTCGCCACGCCCCCCGGGCCCGGCGGGATCGCGGTGGTCCAGATCATCGGACCCGACGCCCGCGGGGTGGCCCGACGGGCGGGCATCCGCCTCGCGCCCGCGCCGGCCTGGTCGAGGCTCGACGACGACGTCCTGGCCTGCGCCCGCCCGGCCGCCGCCACTCCCTGGAAACTCCCGACCGTCGAGGTGTCGTGCCACGGCGGGTCGGCCGCGCCCCGGGCGCTCGTCGCGCGCCTTGGGGTGCCGGTGGCGACCCGCGCCGAGGTGTACGACGACGCCGTGCGCCGCCGCGTCCTGGACCGGACGCGCGCGGAGGCGTGGCTGCTACTGCCCGAAGCGCGGACCTGGCGCGCCGCCTCCATGCTCCTGGTTCAAGTCCGCGGGGCCCTGGCGCGAGCGGTCGCCGGTCTTCGCTCCCGGGCGGACGCGCGACGGCTCCTTGAGACGGCTCGCGCGGGCCGCGCCCTCGTCGATCCCCCCACGGTCGTCCTCGCGGGCCGGGCCAACGCGGGGAAATCGACGCTCCTCAACGCTCTCGCCGGGCGCGACCGGGCCCTTGTCTCCCCTCATCCTGGCACCACCCGCGACCCCGTCGCCGAGATCATCGCGCTCGACGGGTTCCCGGTACGCCTCGTCGACACGGCGGGATTCGCGGAGCGCGCGGAGGCGCTCGATCGGGAGGCGATGCGTCGCTCGCGCGAGGCGGCGGCGGGGGCGGAATTGACGCTCTGGATCCGGGACGCCCGGGAGCCGTCGCGCGGCGAGGGCGATCTGTGCGTGGCCGCGAAGATGGACCTTCCGGACGCGCGAGGCGAACGCGGCGAAGTTCCGGTATCGGCGTTGACCGGGGAGGGTCTCGCCCGCCTGCGGAAAAAGATTATGAGCGAACTTGGCTTGGGACCGGTCCGGGGGGCGGCCGTCTTCACCGCCCGCCAGGAAACGCTCCTTCAGGCCCTCGCGGCCGGCGCCCGGGCCGCCGAAGTGCGGGGAAAACTGCTCTGGACGTGACGGGGGGGCGGTCGGTATACTTTCGCGACTCCGAGGGCAACTGATGGCGCGGGCTCCCAAAGCCTCCGCGGCGTGGACGCAGCGGCACCTTTTGGGAATTCGCGAATTGAGCCGCGGGGAACTTGAAACGGTCCTCGCCCTCGCCTCGGAGTACAAGAAGTCGCCCCCCGCCAAGCCTCCCCTTCAAGGGAAACGCCTCCTCACCTTCTTCGTCGAGTCGAGCACCCGGACCCGCACCTCCTTCGGGATCGCGGCCCGGCGGCTCGGCGCCGAGGTGATCGATCTCTCCCCGGCGGGATCGAGCCTCTCGAAGGGGGAGTCCCTCCGCGACACCGCGCGGACCATCGACGCGCTCGGCGTGGACTTCGCCGCCGTGCGCCACCCGGCCTCGGGAGCGCCGCACCTCGTCGCGGGAGCGATTCGCGGCTCGGTGGTGAACGCCGGCGACGGGGCGAACGAGCATCCCACGCAGGCGCTGCTTGACCTCTTCACGATCCGGGAGCGGGTCGGCCGCCTCGACGGCCTCAAGGTGGCCCTCGTGGGGGACATCCTCCACAGCCGGGTCGCGCGCTCGAACCTGTGGGCGCATCGCCTGCTCGGCAACGCGGTCACGGTGGTGGGGCCCGCGACGCTCATTCCCCGCGGGGTGGAGGCGATGGGCGCCTCGATTTCCCACGACTTCGACGCCGCCCTCGCCACGCACGACGTCATCGTGATGCTGCGGCTCCAGCTGGAGCGCCAGCAGGCGGGGCTCTTCCCCTCGACGGCCGAGTACACCCGGCTCTTCGGCCTCACCCGCGAGCGGCAGGCGCGGCTCCGGAAGGGGACCATCGTGATGCACCCGGGGCCGATGAACCGCGGGTGGGAGATTTCCTCCGAGGCCGCGGACGGCGCGGCGTCGGCCATCCTCGACCAGGTCCACAACGGAGTCTTCGTCCGAATGGCCGTCCTGAGCCTGCTGAATGAGGCCCGGTCGGAATCACGAATCAGGAACCAAGGATCCAGAATCAAAAATCCAGAATCGCTCGTTCGCGAAGCGGGAAGGTCATGAGTTCCCTCCTGATCAAGGGCGGCCGGGTCATCGACCCCGCGTCGGGGCGGGACGGCACGGGGGACCTGTGGATCATCGGCGGGAGGATCGCCAAGTCGGGCCGGAAGGCCGCGCGCACGATCGACGCCCGGGGCAAGTGGGTCGTCCCCGGACTGATCGACATCCATGTCCACCTTCGCGAGCCCGGGCTGGAGGCCAAGGAGACGATCGCC
>DASXTT010000048.1:0-11126 GCA_036505255.1 Planctomycetota bacterium
AGATCATCGACATCGCCTACCGCACGGGCCGCGCTCTCGCGGCCGCCGCCCGCCAGCACATCGTGCACCGCGACATCAAGCCCTCGAACATCCTGCTCGGCAACGACGGGACCGTGAAGGTGATGGATTTCGGGCTCGCCAAGAGCCCGGACACCGACATCACGTTCACCGACGTCATCATGGGCACCGCCAACTACATCTCGCCGGAGCAGGCGGCGGGCACCGGCGTGGACATCCGGTCCGACATCTACTCGCTCGGCGGGGTCCTGTACGAGCTGGCGACGAATCGTCCGCCCTTCCAGGGCCCGGGCCCCGCCTCGGTGATTTACCAGCACGCCAAGGCGGCACCGACGCCTCCGCGCAAACTCAATCCCGATATCCCCGAGATGCTCGAAGCCCTCATCCTCCGGTGCCTCGCCAAGAAGCCCGGGAACCGGTACCAGACCGCCGATGAGCTGGTCGCGGACGCCCAAGCCCTGCGCGAGGCGCGCAAACCCGATCGCCTCACCGTGGCGCTCGCGGATACGCTCCGGATCCACGGGACGAGCGACATCCTCGGAGGGTCGGGGCCGATTCCGCGGCGCCTCAGCACGCGCGCCCGGCTGGTGACGTTCGTAGCGGTGGGCGTGAGCGCGATCCTCGCGGTCGCGTGGGGGATCCGGGTCCTGCAGGAGGACATCCAGCAGAGGACCGGCATGCTTCCCCCCTCGAACGTCCAGGCCTTCCAGCTCTGGGAAAAAGAGGCCAAGAAATTCCGGGAGCTGGGGAAGGAATTCATGGACCGCTACGAATGGGGGGCGGCGCTCGCGGCCCTCGAATCGGCCCGCGGCAAGCTTCCCCCGGGCCATTGGATGGAGCCCGAACTGAACAAGTCCATCGCCCGCTGCAAATTCGAGAACCTTCGCGAGCAGGGCACCCACGCGCTCAAGAGCGGCCAGTTCGCGATCGCCATCCAGAGACTCCGGGAGGCCGTCCAGCTCGGGGCCGGCGACCTCGGGGCCAACGACGCCCGCGTGGCGAACCTGCAGAAGGACCTCTCCCTCGCCGAGTACAAGCGCTGGATGGAGCTGGGGCACGAGAACGCCAAGAATCAGAAATACGACCTCGCCTCGCAGAATTTCGAGCTGGCGCTGAACCTGGCTTCCCCCGACGAGGAGGCGAAGATCCACGAATTGATCGACCTCTGCCGGAAAGTGATCGATACGAACCGCCGGTTCGACCTCGCCGTGGAAAGCAAGAGCGCGGAGGACCTGAAGGCCGTTGTGGACGAATACACCCGGCTGCTCGACAAGGTGGACGTGTGGCGCGACGACATCCAGTCCCGCCTGAAGGCCGCGCGGGAAATGCTCCAGGCGATCGGCGCCACGGCGGAATCGTCCCAGCGGGGAAAGCAGCGGGCGCTCCTGGAAAACGCGCGCCAGGCCCTCCAGCTGGGGGACTGGGTCGAGGCCAAACGCTCCTTCGACACGGCGGCGTCCCTCGGCGTCCTCGAGAAGGAGGACGCGGTCCTGCGCAACCGGGCGGACATCGCGGCGGGCGCGGCGGAAAAGGGCATGGTCTACATCCCCGCCGGCACGTCGCGCATCGGCGTGGAGGGCGGCGTGAAGGAGCCCAACGGGCCGGCCCGGGACGTGCCGTTCAAGTCGTTCCTCATCGACCTTCGCGAAGTGAAGAACGGCGATTACAAAAAGTTCCTGGCGGCGCTCGACCCCGACGCCCGCGCGAAGCGCACGCCCCGCACTTTTCCGGAGGGCACGGACGACCGGCCCGTGGTCAACGTGAGCTGGGAGGACGCCGACGCCTACGCGAAGTGGGCGGGCCGGCGCCTGCCGACGGAACTGGAATGGGAGCGGGCGGCGGGGACCGACTGGAAGAAGGGGATCCGCTTTCCCTACGCCTGGGGCCAGGACGAATTCGGCAGCGGCGGGGGGAAGAGCCCCTCGGGCTGCGAGGGAATGGGTCAGCTCCCCTTGGAGTGGACCTCCGACTGGTACCTGAAATATCCCGCCAGCGAGGCTCTCACCGCCGATTTCGGAGAGAAGCGCAAGGTCGCCCGCGGCGGCTGGCTGTCGGAAGCCGGACGCGAAAAGGAAGCCCTGGTCACGACGCGCTGGTACTTCCTCCCCGATCGCCGCGAGAAGTGGCTGGGGTTCCGCTGCGCGTTGGATGGCGACTAAGCTTCAAGCTTCAGGCTTCAGGCTCCAGGCTTCAAGCTCGAAACCAGGCCGGGCGCTGGGAACGGGGAGCTTGTCACCTTCATAAGTCATGCCCTATACTGCCTCCTTCACCGGGAGGCTTCTCAATGAAATTCACGTGGGCCGCGACGGTCCTTCTTCTCGCGGCCGCCTGCTCGACCGGCTCCGACCGGAAGCCCGTCGACGAGATCCGGACGCTCGAGGCGCGGCTCGACGCGAAAATCACGACCGCGGTCACCCAGTCCGAGCAGAAGATCAACGACAAGATCGCCAGCATCGTGGCCCTCGAGCAGAAGACCTCCAAGGCGCTCGAAGACCTCGAACGGAACACGAAGCTCCTGAAGACGGCGAACAACCAGCTCATCGTCCTCCTCGAGGCGCAGCAGAAGGCGCTCAAGGAGCAGCTCGTGACCATCGAGTCGCTGCTTCAGGACCTGAAGCGCGAGGGACCGCGGTAGCTTGGGCTCCCCGGCGGAACGGGAACCCCGCGCGGCCGACGCCCTCGTTGTCCTCGCCCTCGCCGGGGCGTCGTGGCTCGCCATATCCGCCGCCCCTTCGGCCGATCTTCCCGTCGTCGTGCCTCACACCCTGCTGGCGCTTCTCTTTCTCGGATCCGTCGCGGGCGGGGCGTGGCTTCGCCGTTTGCCGCCGGCGGCCTTCCTCGCGCCGGGCCGCCTCGACGCCGGAACCGCCTTCTGGACGCTGGCCGGCACCGCGGGCCTCTCCGCGACGCTCCTGGGATTGTCGGAGCCGCTGCTCGATCTCTTTCGCGCCCTGGGGCGCGACTACCGGCCCGATCTCGATCGCCTGGAAGGCTGGGTGCGGGAACTTCCCGCCGCGGCGGCGTGGCCGCTCCTGGCGGGTCTCGCCCCGCTCGGAGAGGAGGCGGTCTTCCGGGGCGCGGCCCTCAGGGGCTGGCGGAATTCCGCCGGGCCCCTCCCCGCGCTCCTCCTGTCCTCGGCGCTCTTCGCGGCCATCCACCAGCTTCCGCCCCGGATCGTGATGACCTTCATCCTCGGGCTCTGGTTCAGCGGCCTGGCCCTGCGTTCCGGCGGATTGGCGGCCCCGCTGCTGGCCCACGCGGCGAACAATGCCCTCGTCCTGGCCTTGATGCACTTCCGCGTCGCGGAAATCCCGGCCCCGGCCGCGGCCGCCGGAAGCGTTCTCGCGGGGATCGCCGCCTGGCGGCTCTTCGGGCGCCGCGCCGGCCCGGTGCAGGGATCGGACCCCGAGCCACCGTCTTGATACCGGGCGGGCCGGGGGAAAGGCCCACGCGGCGGGGAAACCCGGGCGGCCAATTCGTTGACACGATTTTGGCGCGCCCTTAGAATCCCCGGCTTCGTAACTTACACCCATGCCCGGCCCCTACGAGAAGTACTGTGCCCAGCTTTCCGCCGATGAGCGGATGCTGATCACCTTGAGGGACGAACTGTACGACGGCTCGTGGGACCAGATGCTCAAGGACCTGAAGGACCGGCTCGAGGGGAAGCCCTACATCTTCAAGCTCGTGAACCGGATCTCGGCCGACATCGAGCGGATCCAGAAGCTCCACGAGTACGAGAAGAAGCACAAGATCAACCTCGCGGATTACCTGAAGAAGAAGGAGGAGCGATGAACGGCGCGCGGACCACGGTGATCCTCCTCCTCTTCCTCGTCGCGGCGGGCGGCTGCGGCTCGAGCGCCCGGATGCAGGAGTCCTACGCCCGCCTGAACGCGTACGGCGACGCGAGCCAGGATTCGGTCCTCCTCGAGGTCGGGAACCTGCCCTTCAAGAAGCGCAAGTGGGACCACCGGTTCGCCGACTGGCCCATCAAGCGCCTCTCGATCGGCCACGAGAATCTCTTCATCGAGACCCCCGACAACAAGGTCGTCGCCATCGACCGTTTCTACGGCCTCACCAAGTGGGTCTTCGAAATTCCCACGCGATCGGCGCTCGACTTCCCCCCGACCGAGCCCGGCGAGGTCTTCGAGCAGATCCGCGGCTACACGGAGCAACTCACGGCCCAGACCCGCGTCCTCGAGGACCTGCTGAAGACCGAGGGGCCCGGGACCAAGGCCCAGGAGGCCCAGCGCGAGAAGAACCGGATCTTCCAGCTCCTCCTCACCGCCCAGCGCGGGGACAACACCTACCTCGTTTCGAGGCAGATGCTCTACTGCATCGCCCGGCAGACGGGGAAACTGCTCTGGCAAAGGGCGCTTCCCTTCGCCCCGAGCGCCCGGGCGTTCGCCACGCGCGAGTCGATCTACATGCCGGCCGCCGATCGGACCCAGGTGTGGCGGCTCGACGTCGAAAAGCGCGGCGAGTCGGTCCAGAATTTCCCGGCGGACGTGGGCACCGGCGACCGCACGATCCTGAATCCCCCGATCGTGGATTCCTCCCAGCTCTATTTCGTCTCGGCCGACGGGCGCTGCTACTGCTACGACGTCAACACGGGCGACAAGAAGTGGACCTTCCCGGCCTTGGACAAGCTGACCGCCGATCCGCTCCTGCACAAAGTCCAGGAGAAGTACAAGGACTCCACGGGCAAGGAATCGATCCGCACGCGGCGGTACCTCCTGGTCGGCGGCCTCGATTACGCCTTGTACTGCATCGATCCCAACGACGGCTCGCTGACGTGGAAGTTCGAGACGGGCGGCTTCCTCCGTTCGGGGATCGTCGTCAAGGACCAGACGGTCTACACGAAATCGGACGACGGCGCGCTCTTCGCCCTCGAGCTGAACCCCCAGCACAAGAACGCGAAGACGGGGGCCTCCGAGGGGACCCGGCGGGGCGGCCAGCTCCGGTGGAAGATCCCGCTCGGCGAGCGGTTCCTCGTGAAGGGGACGGAGGACCGCGTGCTCGTCCTCGGGCCGAATTCCGAGATCTACCAAATGAACGAGTTGACGGGCGACATCGTCGGCCGGTTCCCGCTCGTCGAGATCGCGCACGTCCTGACCAATCCGTGGGACGCGATCCTCTACGTGGCGACCGACTCCGGGTTCGTCTTCGCGCTCGAGGAATCGGGTTCGCAGTATTAGGGCCATGCCCGGGCGGACGCTCCGGCACCTCGCCGCCCTGGCGGCCGTCTGCGCCCGCGCCGCGCGGGGCCAGGAGCGCGCGCTGGTTCGCGCCATCCGCCGGGCCCTCGCCGCCGGGGTCGCTCCCGGAGACCTGCGCGAAGCCCTCCTTCAGACCTACCTCTTCGCGGGATTTCCCCGGGCCATCAACGCGCTCTCCCTGCTCGACGTCGAAGCCCCGGATCGGGCCGCCATCCCGCGCGAGCGGCCGAAGGCGGTCCAGGCGTGGAGGCGCCGCGGCGAACGGCTCTGCCGCGCCGTC
The DNA here is from genome assembly GCA_036505255.1 of Planctomycetota bacterium. Taxonomy (GTDB): domain Bacteria; phylum Planctomycetota; class MHYJ01; order MHYJ01; family JACPRB01; genus DASRJF01. Next base: position 5,515 of record DASXTT010000048.1, read on the forward strand.
TACGGGCCCGACTATCCCGCCATGATGCGGAACATGGTCCGCGCCCATCCGGATCTCGCGGAGTGGATCCTGGTCGAGGGGTACGGCAAAACCCTGGCGCGGCCCTTCCTGACGCTGCGGGAGCGCGAGCTGATCGTGGGTCCCACGCTCGCGGCCCTCGGGGCGTGGCGCCAGCTCCCGTCGCACCTGGGCGGCGCGCTGAGGGCGGGCGCGTCGCGGGGAGAGGTGGCGGCGGTGTTCCGGGCGTCGGAAGGCGCGCTGCCTCCGGGCGCCGTGGCGAGAGCCCTGCGGGAACTTGACGCCTCCCGGCGTCGTATACTTGTGGTGAGCCGACGTTGACTCTGTCAGACAGGATGGATTACTGGACTCGTGGCGGCTGCGGTCAACCGACTCATTCGTAATAGTCGAACCACTTGTGGGAAGCCGTTCCGACCGGAGGTAGTGATGAAACGCCTCGCCGCGCTCCTCCTTCTCCCCGCCATTTTTTCCTCCACCGCCCGCGCCGACGAGATCCAGCTCCGGAGCGGCGGCAAGATCGTCGGCATCGCCCGCGAGGAAAAGGACCGCGTCATCGTCGAGACCGGGTACGGCACGGTCGCCTTCCCGGCCGACCAGGTCATGTCCATCACGAAGGGCCAGACTCCTCTTCACGCCTGGCCGATCCGTTACGCGGAGATCGAGAAGAGCCGCGACGCACGCGATTTCCTGAAGCTCGCCGCGTGGGCCCGGGAGAACGACCTCCCCAAGTACGTGGGGGGCATGCTGCGGCGGGCGCTCGAACTCGACCCCGACAGCGCCGAAGCGCGCGAGGCCCTCGGGTACGTCCGCCACCGGGGCCGGTGGCTCACCCTCCGGGAACTCCGCCAGGAGCAGGGGCTCGTCGAGCACGAGGGCCGGTGGGTCCTGCCGCTGGAAAAGGAACTCGCGGAGCGGAGCCGCCTGGAGGCGGACGCGCGGCGCCTCGAGGAAGACTCGGCCCGGCGCTCCCGCGAGGAGGCCCGACGCCGCGCCCGGGAGGAGGCCGAATCCCGGGCCCGGATGCGCGCCGCGGAAGCCGAGCGGGAAAGGGAAACCGAGCGGCGGACGCCCCGGCGGCGGTTCGTCGCGCCGGCCTCCGTCATCTGGAGCGACGCCTACGAGATCCTTCTCGTGGGACGGTATCTCGGCTTGGGCTGCTGGAACCCTCCGTACGTCCTGTCGACCCGCTGGGTTGGGTGCCACCCCGGCTGGTAGTTCGCCACCCGCTCGCGCGCGGCCCTATTCAGTCTCGGGTCGAAAGTCGAGCGTCCAGAGTCATCTCGAGTCTCGAGTCTCGAGTCGCGGGTCGACTTGAGATTTACGACTTGCGACTCACGACATCATCGCCGCCCGCGGGCTTGTAGCGGACGATGGGCTCCCGTGCCGCCTTGAGTTCATCAAGCCTTCCCACCGGCATCGTGTGCGGAGCGTGATGCACCAGGTCTGGATTCGCCTTCGCCTCGTCGAGGATCTTCATCAGCGCCTCCGCGAAGGCGTCCAGCGTCTCCCGGTTCTCGCTCTCCGTCGGCTCGATCATCATGCACTCGGGCACGATGAGCGGAAAGTAGATCGTCGGCGGATGGAAGCCGTAGTCGAGGAGCCGCTTCGCCACGTCGAGCGTCCGGATCCCGAGCTTGCGCAGGGGATTCCCGTTGATCACGAACTCGTGCATGCAGGGCCGGTCGTAGGCGATCTGGAACCGGCCCGCGACCCGCGATTTCAGGTAGTTCGCGTTCAGGACCGCGTTCTCCGCGTTGCGGCGCAGGCCGTCGGGCCCGTGCGTGCGGATGTAGGCGTAGCATCGGACGTGCATCCCGAAATTGCCGTAGAACGCCTTCACCCGTCCGATCGATTTCGGCCGGTCGTAATCGAGGGCATACGCGTCGTCCCGCTTCACGACGCGGGGCACCGGCAGGTACGGTTCGAGGTGCTTCTTGCACGCCACGGGCCCGGAACCGGGGCCGCCGCCCCCGTGGGGCGTCGAGAACGTCTTGTGCAGGTTGAAGTGCATGACGTCCACGCCGAAATCCCCGGGGCGCGTGATCCCCTGGATGGCGTTCATGTTCGCGCCGTCCATGTAGACCTGCGCGCCCGCCTCGTGGAGCATGCGGCAGATGGTCACGATCTCCTCTTCGAAGAGCCCGAGCGTCGAGGGGTTCGTGATCATGAGGGCGGCCGTCTTGTCGGAGAGCTTCTTTTTGAGGTCGTCGAGGTCGACTCCGCCCCGGGCGTTCGACTTCACGCTCACCGCCTTGTAGCCCGCAAGGGTGCAGGTCGCGGGGTTCGTGCCGTGGGCCGAGTCGGGGATCAGGACCTCGCTGCGGTGCCCCTGGCCGCGCTCCGCGTGAAAGGCCCGGATGACGAGGATCCCGGTCAGCTCCCCCTGCGCCCCGGCGGCGGGCTGGAGCGTGACGGCGTCCATCCCGGAGATCTCGGCGAGATATCCCTGGAGGTCGTGCATGACCTGGAGCGCGCCCTGGACCTCCGAGGCCGGCTGGTGGGGGTGGATGCGGGCGAACCCCGGGAGCGCGGCGATCTTCTCGTTGATCTTCGGGTTGTACTTCATCGTGCACGAGCCGAGGGGATAGAAGTTCGTGTCGATGGAGAACGATTTCTGGGAAAGCCGCACGTAATGGCGCACGACCTCGAGTTCCGCGACCTCGGGCAATCGCGGGGGGGCCTTGCGGAGGTACTTCTCCGGAATGAGTTTTTCCGCGGGAGCTCCGTCCGGTTCCGGAAGCATCCACGTCCGCCGCCCGGGCCGGCTCTTCTCGAAAATCAGCGCGGTGTCGTCGACGATCATCGGGGATCCTTCAGGCATTCCGCGAGGCCGGCGCGGAACCGCTCGATGTCGGCCTTCGAGGTCCGTTCCGTGGCGCAGAGCAGGACGCCGTTGCGCAGGTCCGGATAGGACTGGTGGAGGTCGACGCCCCCGAGAATCCCCCGCGCCAGGAGGCGCTCGTTGAGAAGGTCGGGATCGACCGGCGTCTGGATCACGAACTCGTGGAAAAAGGGGGCCTGGTGCGGCCGCGAAACCCCCGGGACCGAGGTCACGGCGTCGTGCAGCTCGTGGGCCCGCTGGAGCGACAGGGTGGCCATCCGGCGGAGCCCCTCGCGGCCCAGGGTGGACATCGTGATCGTGGCCCGAAGCGCCATGAGGGCCTGGTTCGTGCAGATGTTGCTCGACGCCTTCTCCCGCCGGATGTGTTGCTCGCGCGCCTGGAGCGTGAGGCAGAAGCCGCGCCGGCCCTTGTCGTCGACGGTCTGGCCGACCAGCCGGCCGGGCATCTTGCGAATCAATTCCATCCGGGCCGCGATGAACCCGCACCACGGGCCGCCGTACGAGGTTTCGATGCCGAACGGCTGCGCGTCGCCCACGGCGACGTCAAAGCCGCACGCCCCGGGCGGCTCCAGGAGGCCGAGCGAGACGGGATTGACGCTGGCGATGGTCCGGGCGCCGCCCGCCTTCGCGGCCCGGGAGATCTCGGCGAGGTCCTCGACGACCCCGAAAAAATTCGGGCTCTGGACGACCACGGCGGCCGCCGTCGCGGCGAATTCCGCCAGCCCGCTCGTGGCGGTCGCCCCCTCGAAGGTCGCCAGCTCGACGAACTCGACCCCCAGCTGGCGGAAGATGGTCCGGAGCACTTCGCGATATTGCGGGTTCACCGCGGCCGAGACGAGGATGCGGTTCCGGTCGCTGTGGTCGAGCGCCATCGCGACGGCCTCGGCGAGCGCCGTGGAGCCGTCGTAGTGCGAAGCGTTCGCCACGTCGAGCCCCGTCAGCTCGCAGATCATCGTCTGGTATTCGAAGATCGACTGGAGCGTCCCCTGGCTCGCCTCGGCCTGGTAGGGGGTGTACGAGGTGACCCACTCGCCGCGCCCCGCGACCTGCTCCACGAGGGACGGGATGAAGTGGGAGTAGGCGCCGCCGCCGAGGAAGGAGGTGCAGGATTCGGTCGTGCGGTTCCGCGCGGCCAGCTCCTCCATGTGGGCGAGCAGCTCCTGCTCGGTCATGCCCGGGGGCAGGTTGAGCGGCCGGTTGAGGCGGATCTCCTTCGGGATCGACGTGAAGAAATCCTCGACGGACGCGGCGCCGACCGCCTTGAGCATGGCGGCGGCGTCGTCCGGGGAATTCTGGATGTAATCCATGGAGGGTGGCTTGGGCCTGGCGAGGGTGGCGCGTCGGCGCTACACGAAATCGTCCTCGTCGACGTCGTCCTCTTCCTTTCCTTTGGCCTTCTTGGTCCGGCCCTCCTCCTCCTCGCCCCCCTCCTCCTCGGCCGCCTCGATGAACTCCTGGTATTCCTTGGCGTCCATGAGGGAGTCGAGGTCGGCCTTCTCCGTGATCTTGACCTTGATGAGCCAGCCGTCCTCGTAGGGTTCCTCGTGGAGGATGTCCGGGTTGTCGATGACCTCCTTGTTGACGGCGGTCACCTTGCCGGAGACGGGGGAAACCAGGTCGGCGACCGTCTTGACCGACTCGACCTCGCCGAAGGGGGTCCCCGCCTCGAGGGTGTCGCCCACCTTGGGCAGCTCGAGGTGGACGAGGTCGCTGAGCTGCTTGACCGCGTAGTCGGTGATCCCGACGACCGCGTCGCCTTTCTTGGGGATGATCACCCACTCGTGCGTTTCACTGTATTTCGCGTCGCTGGGCCTGCTCATCGTTTCCCCCGGGGGTTCCTGAGGCGAGTTTCAAAAATAGCGCGGGGCCGGATCAAGTCAAGACTTTTGGCTTCGCTGAGGGTTTTGCCAGACTTCGGGCATCAGACTTCAGGGGCCTACTTGGGCCGTTTGTAAAAGGGGAGGGGGACGGTCGTGGCGGGCTCCCGCTTCCCCCGGACGTCGATCTCGAGCGCCGTGCCCGCCGCGGCGTGCTCGGGCTTGACGTGGGCCATCCCGATCGAGGCGTCGAGCGACGGCGAAAAGGTCCCGCTGGTGACGACGCCCGTCTTTTCCCCCGCGGCGATCACGTCCATGCCGTGGCGCGAAATCCGGCGGCCCTCCATTCGGAAGCCGACGAGCCTCTTGGGGGGTCCGGCGGCCTTCTGCGACAGGAGCGACTCCCGGCCGATGAAGGCCCTCTTGTCGAGCGCGACGGCGAAGTCGAGGCCCGCCTCGAGCGGCGTGGTCTGGTCGTCGATCTCCTGGCCGTACAGCGGCATCCCGGCCTCGGTCCGGAGCGTGTCCCGGGCGCCGAGGCCCACCGGCCTCAGCCCGGTCTTTTCGGCGACCTTGAGAAGGGCGTTCCAGACTTTTCCCGCGAGCGCGTTGGGAACGAAAATCTCGAACCCGTCCTCGCCGGTGTAGCCCGTCCGCGAAACCATGACGTCCTTCGCCCCGAGGATGGGGAACCGGCCGAAGGTGTAGTACTTGAGGGTCGAGGGGTCGGTGTCGAGCGCGAGCTTCACGGCCTCGATCGACTTCGGCCCCTGCACGGCCACGAGGGCGGTCGAGGTCGTCTCGTCCTCGATCTTGATCCGGGCGCCTCCGACCTGCTTCTGCATCCACTCCAGGTTTTTCTCCCGGTTGGAGGCGTTGACGACGAGGAACGACGCGTCGCGGTCGGCATCCTCGTAGACCAGGAGGTCGTCGAT